>DAORNX010000455.1:0-2355 GCA_035441225.1 Caulobacter sp. | reverse complement strand
AGTCTTTGCACGGGTCGAGCACCAGCTTGCCGGCGCCGCCGCAACGGGGGCAGGTGCGCTCGATGGCGAAGAAGCCCTGGGTCGCGCGGACCCGGCCCGCGCCGCCGCAGCTGCCGCAGACGGTCGGGCTGGTGCCCGGCTTGGCGCCCGAGCCATCGCAGCTCTCGCAGGTGATCGAGGCCGGAACGGTGATCTCGACCTCGGCGCCGGCGTAGGCCTGCTCGAGGGTGATCTCCAGATCGTAGCGCAGGTCCTGGCCGCGGGCCGGGCCGTTGTTCTGACGCCGGCGACCGCCGCCGAACATCTCGCCGAAGGCCTCGCCGAACACCTCGTTGAAGATGTCGTGCACGTCGCCAAAGCCCTGGCCCCCGCCGCCGCCGTTCATGCCGTTGACGCCGGCATGACCGAAGCGGTCGTAGGCGGCGCGCTTCTGCGGGTCGGACAGGACCGAATAGGCCTCGTTGATTTCCTTGAAGCGGGCCGAGGCGTCCTCGCAACCGCCGTTGCGGTCGGGATGATGCTCCATCGCCTGCTTGCGGAAGGCCGCCTTCAGCGCCGCCTCGTCGGCGCCGCGCTGGACGCCCAGGATGTCGTAATAGTCACGCATCAGCCGGCATCACCAAAAAAACCGAGCATTGTCTGAGGTGGGCGATCGCCCGTCCGACTGCAAGACCGGGGCCACAGGGGACCCGGGTCGAGTCGGACGGGACTTTCTCGCGTTCGCGAAGGCGGCGGCGACGTTCCCCGGGCGCGTTTTCACCACGGAACCGTCCTCCGCCGCCATGAGGCCTGATGTCACGCCGACTTCTTGTCGTCGCCGTCGACTTCCTCGAACTCGGCGTCGACCACGCCGTCGTCCGCGGGCCGGGCGGTGTCGTCACCGCCGGCCTCGCCCTGCTGGGCCTTGTACATGGCCTCGCCCAGCTTCATCGAGGCGTCGATCAGGGCCTTGGACTTGACGCCGATGGTGTCGGCGTCGCCGCTGTCCAGCACGCTCTTGAGATCGGCCAGGGCCGTCTCGATGGCGGCCTTCTCGTCGGCCGAGACCTTGTCGCCGTGTTCGGCCAGGGCCTTTTCGGTGGAGTGGATCACCGCGTCGGCCTGGTTGCGCGCCTCGACACCGGCCTTGCGCTTCTCGTCCTCGGCGCGGTTGGCCTCGGCTTCGCGGACCATCTTGTCGATGTCCGCGTCGGAGAGGCCGCCGTTGGCCTGGATGCGGATCGACTGTTCCTTGTTGGTCGCCTTGTCCTTGGCCGTGACATGCACGATGCCGTTGGCGTCGATGTCGAAGATGACCTCGATCTGCGGCACGCCGCGCGGCGCCGGCGGGATGCCGACCAGGTCGAACTGGCCGAGCATCTTGTTGTCGTGCGCCATCGGACGCTCGCCCTGGAAGACCCGGATCGTCACGGCCGACTGGTTGTCGTCGGCGGTCGAGAAGGTCTGGCTCTTCTTGGTCGGGATCGTGGTGTTGCGCTCGATCAGCGGGGTGAACACGCCGCCCAGCGTCTCGATGCCCAGGGTCAGCGGGGTCACGTCCAGCAGCAGCACGTCCTTGACGTCGCCCTGCAGCACGCCGGCCTGGACCGCGGCGCCCAGCGCCACGACCTCGTCCGGGTTCACGCCCTGGTGCGGCTCGCGACCGAAGAAGGTCTTCACCGCATCGACGACCTTGGGCATGCGGGTCATGCCGCCGACCAGGATGACTTCGTCGATGTCGCCCTTCTTGATGCCGGCATCCTTGAGCGCCTGTTCGCACGGCCCGATCGTCTTGGCGATCAGGTCCTCGACCAGGGCTTCCAGCTTGGCGCGCGACAGCTTGATGTTCAGGTGCAGCGGGCCATTGGCGTTCATGCTGATGAACGGCAGGTTGACCTCGTACTGCGTGGTCGTCGACAGCTCCTTCTTGGCCTTTTCGGCCTCTTCCTTCAGGCGCTGCAGGGCCAGCTTGTCGTTGCGCAGGTCGGTGCCGGTTTCCTTCTTGAACTCGTCGGCCAGGAAGTCGACGACGCGAAGGTCGAAGTCCTCGCCGCCGAGGAAGGTGTCGCCGTTGGTGGCCTTCACCTCGAACACGCCGTCGCCGATCTCGAGGATCGAGACGTCGAAGGTGCCGCCGCCCAGGTCGTAGACGGCGATCTTCTTGCCGTCATTCTTCTCCAGGCCGTAGGCCAGGGCCGCCGCGGTCGGCTCGTTGATGATGCGCAGCACTTCCAGGCCGGCGATGCGGCCGGCGTCCTTGGTCGCCTGGCGCTGGGCGTCGTTGAAGTAGGCCGGCACCGTGATGACCGCCTTGGTGACCTTCTCGCCCAGGTGACGCTCGGCGTCTTCCTTGAGCTTCATCAGGATGAAGGCCGA
>DAORNX010000454.1:0-2361 GCA_035441225.1 Caulobacter sp. | reverse complement strand
AGCCACAGCAGCAGGCCCATCCGCCACGTCCGCGCCCCGAGCAGCCAGACCGCCACGGCCGCCGCGAGGCAGACCACCAGGTAGCCCGGGCGGGCCACCCAGAAGACCGGCGCTTCGATCAGCAGGTCGCGCAGCGTTCCGCCGCCGACGCCGGTGACCGCCGCGAAGAAGGCGAAGGTGATGATGTCGTGCCGCCGCCGGGCGGCCGCCAGCGCGCCGGTGGCGCCGAACACGGCCACGGCGGCGTAGTCGAACAGGATGAAGCCGAGCTCGAGCGGGGACATGTGCGCTCTTCTGCCACGTGCGGAGCCTCTTCAACACTCCCACCGTCATCGTCGGAACAAGTCCGACGATGACGGCGCTGGGGGGAACCGCTAAGAGCCCGCTCATGGCAGAGCAGAAACAGGGCTGGTTCCAGCGCCTCACGTCGGGGCTGTCGCGGACGACCCGCGAGATGACCGAGCAGGTCACAAGCGTGCTGGTGAAGAAGCCGCTCGACCAGGAGCAGCTCGACCAGCTGGAAGAGATGCTGATCGAGGCCGATCTCGGGCCCCACGCCGCCGCGCGGATCACCGAGGCCTTCGGCAGGGCGCGCTTCGGCAAGGCGTCGACCGAGCAGGAGGTCAAGGAGGCCCTGGCCGAGGCCGTGGCCGCCGAGCTGGTTCCGCGTCAGGGCGTGTTCGACCCGCTGTCGGGACCCCGCCCCTATGTCGTGCTGTTCGTCGGGGTCAACGGCTCGGGCAAGACCACGACCCTGGGCAAGATCGCCCAGGACCTGCGGCTGAAGGGCGCGAAGGTGCTGATCGCCGCCGGCGACACCTTCCGCGCCGCGGCCGTCGAGCAGCTCAAGGTCTGGGCCGACCGCGCGGGCGCCGCCTTCCTGTCGGCCCCCATCGGGGCGGATTCGGCCAGCCTGGCGTTCGATGCGGTCGAGAAGGCCCGGGCCGAAGGCTTCGACGTGGTGCTGATCGATACGGCCGGGCGCCTGCAGAACAAGCAGGATCTGATGAACGAGCTTCTGAAGGTCATCCGGGTGATCAAGAAGGTCGACCCCGAGGCGCCGCACGAGACTCTGCTGGTGCTGGACGCCACCGTCGGGCGCAACGCCCTGGCGCAGGAGAAGATCTTCGGCAACCAGGTCGGCGTCTCCGGCATTGTCATGACCAAGCTGGACGGCACCGCCCGCGGCGGGGTGCTGGTGCCCGTCGCCCAGGCCTCGGACTCGCCGATCAAGCTGATCGGGGTTGGCGAGGCGATCGAAGACCTGCAACCTTTCGACGCCCGGGCCTTTTCCCGCTCGCTGGTTGGCCTGGAGAGCTGACGACCATGACCGGATCATCCGCCCGCTGGGTTCGCGTCGCCGTCGACTACGGCGCGCCGATCGCCTTCGCCGTGGCCTTCTACGGCTTCGGCCGCGACATCGTGCTGGCCACCGGCGTGCTGGTCGCCGCCTCGGTGCTGGCCCTGATCACCGGCTTTGTCGTCGAGCGGCGCATCGCCCCGCTGCCGCTGATCGCCGGCATCTTCGCGGTGGTGTTCGGCGGCCTGACGCTGGTGTTCAACGACGCCAGCTTCGTGAAGATGAAGATCACCTTCCAGAACGCCGCCTTCGCGGCGGCCCTGCTGGGCGGACTGGCCCTGGGCAAGAACCCGCTCAAGGCGCTGCTCGGCGAGAGCCTGCGGATGGAGGACGCCGCCTGGCGCCAGCTGACCTTGCGCTATGGCCTGTATTTCGTCGCCGTGGCGGTGGCCAACGAGGTGGTCCGCAACACCCAGAGCGACGCCTTCTGGGTCAACTTCCGCACCGCCCTGCTGCCGCTGGCGATCGTGTTCTCGCTGTCGCAGACCCCGTTCATGATGAAGAACCTGCAGAAGCCGGCCGAGGGCGACATCGCGCCCGAGCCGCCCGACCCGGGGGTCTAGGTCGAAATCCTGTCCCGGAGGGAGAGGATTAGGATCGATACGGATCGTCTGTCGTCAAACCGACGTGTAGGATCACTATGGTCCGTCCGCGGTTGGACCCGGAGACAGACGATGGCCAAGGACAGGACCGGCAAGCGGGGCGCGGCGACGGAGGCCTCCGTCGGCCACCTGCTCCATCGCGCGGCCCAGCGCGCCCTCGATTTCTATGCTGAGGAAGGCGGCGCCGGCGGCGTCACCCAGCGCCAGCACGCCGTGCTGATGGCCGTCGCGGCCAGGGAGGGCGCGGCCCAGGCCGATCTGGTCGCGGCTACCGGAGTCGACCGCTCGACCCTCGCCGACATGATCGCCCGCATGCTCGACAAGGGTCTGCTGGCGCGGGAACGCTCCGCCGCCGACGCACGGGCCAACGCCGTGCACCTGACCGATGCGGGCCGCGCG
>DAORNX010000453.1:0-2363 GCA_035441225.1 Caulobacter sp. | reverse complement strand
GGTCGTCGCGAGCCCGCGGCGGCGGGGGCGGCGTATCCGGCGCGCGGGATTCCTCGCCGCCGTTCTGGCGTGCGCCACGCCGGCCATAGTCCTGATCGGCCCAGGCGGCGGAGCCGCCCAGCAACGTCAGCACGAGCGCGGTGGTGATGGTCTTTTTCATCTGCTGCTCCGTGAGGCCGGCGCGCCGCCGGTCCCTGCTAGTCCCTTTTAACCACGGATGCGCGTCCGAACCTGAACCGCGGTTGAACGAAACCGCGCGCGGCGCCAGCTTCGGCCCATGAGCGCAACACCCATCGATGTGATCGGCTTCTGGCGGCATGCCGGGCCCGACAAGTGGTTCCGCAAGGACCACCGGTTCGACGAGGCCATCCGCCTGCGGTTCGAGCCGGTGCATTTCGCCGCGGCCCGCGGCGACTATGACCGCTGGATGGAGACCCCGGACGGCTGCCTCGCGCTGCTGCTGCTGCTTGACCAGTTTCCCCGCAACCTCTGGCGCAACTCGCCGCACGCCTTCGCCAGCGACGCCATGGCCCGGCGCGTCGCGCGACACATGGTGCTGTCCGACTTCGACCAGGAGATCGAGCCGGCCCTGCGGCCCTTCTGCTACCTGCCGTTCGAGCATTCCGAGGAGCTCGCCGACCAGGACCTCAGCGTGCGGCTTTGCGAGGCGCTGCGCGACGCCACGGGCGACGAGGGCACGCTGCGCTACGCCGTCGTCCACCGCGACATCATCGTCCGCTTCGGCCGCTTTCCCCATCGCAACCGCGTGATGGGCCGCGAGACCACGGCGGAGGAGCAGGCCTTCCTTGACGAGGGCGGCTTCGCCGGGTGAGCCGCCTGTGGACGGTTCGTGATCGTGACTTGGCGGCCGACTGATTCGGCCCGACGCTCAAGCCCGTCATGAACGCCCTCGCGCCCGTCATCGCCGCCCCTCAGCAGGCTCCGGCCGACCATCCGGAGCGGCAGTATCTCGGCCTGCTGGCCGACATCATGACCAATGGCGTCGAGCGCGGCGACCGCACCGGCACCGGCACCCTGGGCGTCTTCGGCCGGCAGATGCGCTTCGACCTGGCGCGCGGCTTTCCGCTGCTCACGACGAAGAAGCTGCACCTCAAGTCGATCATTCTCGAGCTGCTGTGGTTCCTGCGCGGAGACACCAATGTCCGCTGGCTGCAGGAGCGCGGCGTCAGCATCTGGAACGAATGGGCTGACGAGGCCGGCGAGCTGGGCCCGGTCTACGGCCGCCAGTGGCGCAGCTGGACCGCGCCGGACGGCCGGGTGATCGACCAGATCAGCGCCGTGGTCGAAAGCCTGAAGACCAACCCCAACAGCCGCCGCCACATCGTCAGCGCCTGGAACCCGGCCGATGTCGATGACATGGCCCTGCCGCCCTGCCACTGCCTGTTCCAGTTCTTCGTGGCGAACGGCAGGCTGAGCTGCCAGCTCTACCAGCGCAGCGCCGACGTGTTCCTCGGCGTGCCGTTCAACATCGCCAGCTACGCCCTGCTGACCCAGATGATGGCCCAGGTGGTCGGCCTTGAGCCCGGCGAGTTCGTGCACAGCTTCGGCGACGCGCACCTGTATCTGAACCACCTCGACCAGGCGAAGGAACAGCTGCGCCGCGAGCCCCTGCCCTTCCCGACCATGCGCATTGCGCCGCGGCGGGATCTGTTCGCGTTCGAGTACGAGGACTTCGCGCTCGAGGGCTACCAGGCCCATCCGGGAATCAAGGCGCCGATCGCGGTCTAGCCACGTGACGACGGGCCCGGCCTGGCTCCGTCTCGCCGCCGCTCGGGCCGGCCAGTCAGCAGGAGACTCCTGATGGACATCCCTCTCCTCCCCGGGGCTGATCGGAGCCGCCGCCGCGCGCCCGTCCCGCCGACTCGACGCCCGCAAGGCCCGGTGACCGCGTGACCTGGGCCACCGACCGTCTCGACGCCCTGGTCGCCGGGGTCGCGGAACCCCCGCCGGTGGTCACCACCCTCCGGCTCGGGACGCTCGACGCCTGGGGCGAGGGCTGGGCGCGCAAGACCTGGTCGCCATCGCGGGAAATTCTCAACGGCGACGGCTCGATGTTCGGCGGCTACATCGCCGCCCTGGCCGACCAGATCATGGCCTTTGCCGCCATGTCCGTGGCGCCCGCCGACGCCGGCTTTCGCACCCTGAACCTGCGCGTCGATTTCATGCGCGTCGGCAAGGCCGAGCCCCTCGTCATCGAGGGCCGGGTGACCGCCCGTACGAAGTCGGTCATCCATGTCGAGGCAGACTTCCGCCGGCCCGACGGAGAGTTGATCGCCCGCGCCTCGGCGCAGCAGATGGTCACGCCGTTCGCGGCGGGTTAGGTCTGCGCCGATGCTGAAGTC
>DAORNX010000452.1:0-2373 GCA_035441225.1 Caulobacter sp. | reverse complement strand
AGGCCGCGGGCGTCGCCTACAAGGTCGGCAAGTTCCCGTTCACCGCCAACAGCCGGGCGAAGATCAACCACGAGGGCGAGGGCTTCGTGAAGGTGCTGGCCGATGCGAAGACCGACCGCATCCTCGGCGTGCACATGATCGGCCCCAACGTCGGCGACATGATCGCCGAATACTGCGTGGCCATGGAGTTCTCGGCCTCGTCCGAGGACGTCGCCCGCACCTGCCACCCGCACCCCACCCGCTCCGAGGCCCTGCGCCAGGCGGCCATGGGCGTCGAGGGCTGGACGATGCAGGCGTAGGGCCAATCGACATTCACGACTTGGGGCCGATTTCTCACCGATTGTCCCCGCGAAGGCGGGGACCCAAGCCGTGATGGCCGCCGAAAAGGCGTGTCAGGACCCGAAACACCGCTTGGGTTCCCGCCTTCGCGGGAACAATCGGAGCCCTTGCCGACTCCCGTACGCTGAATGTCGATTGGCCCTGGCCAGGCGGTGACAGGCTGCCTGCCTGTCCAAAGTCCCTGTCCCTCGCGCAACGTCCGGCAGGCAAAACCCCCGCCGCGGGCGCGACGGGGGTTCCGCACAGGGGGGTGACGAGCCTAGTGGGTCGTCGGGGTGTTTTCGGTCGTCGCGCCGCCGTCGGCATTGCCGGCCTGTTGCTCGACCTGGTCGGCTTCCTTGTTCAGCTGCGTTTCCTGCGCCTCGTTCGGCGTGGCCGCGGCCTGGGCTTCGAGAGCGTCGGCCTTGGCCTCGGCGGCCTTGTCAGCCTTGCTTTCACAGGCCGCGACCCCGAGCAGGGACACGAGAGCGGCGGCGAGGGCGATCTTTTTCATGGGAACAGCCTTTGTTGCGTCGTGGCTGGACAACGCCGATGCCCGCGCCCGGGTTCAAAACAATTGTCGACTCCCGCCGGCGGCAGGTCTGATCCCCTTGCCTCCCGGCTGATCCCGGTTAGCCTCCTCGCCGGAAAAGGGGAGGCGGCGCATGGCCAAGGACGGCGAACCGGTCTGGAAGGACCCCGATATCGGCATGGTCCGCCAGCTGCTGGCGATGGCCAGGCCCGTCGGCGGACCGGCGCAGAGCTGGGACGAGCGCCGCATGGGCATGGATGCCTTCGGCCTGCGGCCCCTCGCCGACGGCACGGTCCGCGTCGGCATTGACATCGATGGCCTGCACAGCGAGCGGCTGACCCCGCCCGGCGCCGATGAGACAAGGGCGCTGCTCTATCTGCACGGCGGCGGCTACTGCATCGGAAGCCCGCTCAGCCATGGGGTGATGGTCTCCCGCTTCGCCGCGGCGATGGGCGTCCCGGCGATCGTGCCGAACTACCGCCTGGCCCCGGAGCATCCCTTTCCCGCCGCCGTTGACGACGCCCTGAAGGCCTATCGACACCTGCTCGAGGGGGTCGCGCCGGGACGCATCGCCATCGCGGGCGACTCGGCCGGCGGCGGCCTGACCCTGGCCCTGGCCCTGGCCATTCGCGACGCGGGCCTGCCCCAGCCGGGCTGTCTGTTCGCCATCAGTCCGTGGGCCGATCTGCGTCAGGTCGGCGCGGCCTATGCGGCCATCGAGCCTGTCGACCCGATGCTCAGCAAGGCGGGCCTCGACGAGTTCGCGACCGCCTATCTGGCCGGCCATGACCCGGCCGATCCGCTCGCCTCGCCGGCGCTCGGCGACTACACGGGCCTCGCCCCGCTGCTGATCCATGTCGGCGGCGCCGAAGTCCTGCTCTCCGACGCCTGCGCTGTGGCCGAGAAGGCGGGCCTGGCCGGCGTGGACGTCCGGCTGGAGATCTGGCCGGAGATGATCCACGTCTGGCACGCCTTCGCCGACCAGATGGCCACCAGCTGGAGAGCGATCGACGAGGCAGCGGCGTGGATGAAGGGGAAGCTGACTTAGGGCGTAGGGCGTAGGGCGTAGGCTGTCCGCGCCATGGCTCGCGCCGACGCGGGGCTATTGATCGCCGGTCACCGCGCCCCTGCTACGCCCTGGGATGGGCCTTGCCGTAGGCCGCCAGCAGACCTGCCGCGTCGACCGCCGTGTACTTCTGCGTCGTCGACAGCGAGGCGTGGCCCAGCAGTTCCTGGATCGAGCGCAGGTCGGCGCCGGCGCCCAGCAGGTGGGTGGCGAAGCTGTGGCGCAGGGCGTGGGGCGTGGCGCGATCCGACAGGCCGAGGCGGCCGCGCAGCAGCTGCATGATCGCCTGCACGTGGCGGGGGCTCAGCGGACCTCCACGGGCGGCGCGGAACAGCGGCTCGTCCGGATCCAGCGTGAAGGGCAGGGCGGCCAGATAGGCGTCCACGGCCTCGCGCACGGCCGGCAGCACCGGCGCGATTCGGGTCTTGGAGCCCTTGCCGATGATCCGCAGGCTGTC
>DAORNX010000451.1:0-2381 GCA_035441225.1 Caulobacter sp. | reverse complement strand
AGAACCTGGTGGTCCGGGGCCGCGGCGCCCGCACCGAGCCGGTGCTGGCCTGGGCCGAGATTGGCCGCACCGATACGCTCAAGGGCACCTTGGCGGGCCTGTCGGGCGCGCCGGTGCTGGATTCGGCCGGCCGGGTGATCGGCGTCACCGTCGCCGAGGCGCCCCGGCGCGGACGCATCTACACCACCACGCCGGAGACCGTGCGCAAGGCCCTGGCCGGCTCGCAGCGCCGTCCGTCGACCTACGCCGTCGGCGAGCCGATCAATGTCGAGAACTACGGCCGCGTCGCCGACGGCCTGCGCCGCGACCTGCGCGTCGCCCAGGTGGTCTGCCTGTCGACGAGCTAGGCCGGCTCGACGGCGGGACTGTCCTCCGCCGTCCGTCGCGCGACCATGAAGGCCAGCACGATGGCGAACACGCCGATCAGCGTCGAATACAGGTAGAAAACCATGTAGCCGGCGCCAAGCGCGGCGGAGCTGACGCCGGACTTCTCCAGCGCCGTGGCGTAGCTTTCCGGCGGCAGGCGGCCGAACAGCCCGTTGAGGGCGGCGATCGGACCCCCGGCGTCGGCGGCCCGGGCCGAACTCTCGACAATCCGCCCCGACTGGCTGGCCAGCAGTTTCCCGGGCAGGGCGTAGAGCGACGAGAACAGCGCGTACTGCGTCGCTGTGAACCCGGCGGTGGTCAGGCTCGACATGTAGGCGATCAGGCAGGTGCCGGCGACGCCGCCGGCGACGTTGTCCACCGCGATGGCGACCAGCAGCGCGTTGACGCTGTGACCCTGGGTGGCCAGCCAGGCGAAGGCCAGGTTGCTCAAGGCCCCGGCGAAGGCGCCCAGCACCATGGCCCGCATCAATCCCAGGCGGATCACCGACATCCCCCCCAGGGCGACGCCGATGACCGACATGACGACGCCGAACACCTTCCTGATCTCGGCGATCTCCAGCTTGGAGAAGCCGAGGTCGACATAGAAGGCCCCGTTGATGTTCAGCACGAAGTCAGAGATGCGATACAGGCAGATGAGGGCCAGGATCAGGCCGGCGACCTTGCCGTAACGGCCAAAGAAATCGGCCAGCGGCTGCCCGAGCGCGCCGGAAAGATAGGCTCCGGGCCGGGTGCTGACGCCGGGAATTCTGAGCGTCGCGGCGGCGATCACGCCCAGGCCCGCGACGACGGCGAGCAGCTGAAACCAGACCTTGTTGTCCGACGCCCACGCGGCCTTCATCGCCTCGCCCAGACCTCCGGCGCCCAGCGTCGCCAGGATCGACGCCAGGAAGTCTGCGCTGGCCGCCAGGCCCGAGCCCAGCAGCAGGCCGCCCGCGACGAGGATGGCGAGGCGCAGTACCCACTCCGCGACTTCGAGGGCGGGACGAGGCGTCATCTCGCCCATCGGGATCGGCCGCACGGAATGTTCCGCTTCGCGCGGGGCGGCGAAGACCGCGGCCACGCCGAGGATCATCAGCGCGGCCATGGCCGCGTAGGAAATGCGCCAGCTGTAGAGCTCGGCCAGGATCAGCGGCGCGGCGCCCGCCACGATCATGGCGATGCGATAGCCCCACTGGTAGGCGGCCGCCATCGGCCCCTGTCGGGCGTCGTCAGCCGCCTCGATCCGCCAGGCGTCGATGACGATGTCCTGGTTGGCCGATGCGAACGAGACCATCACCGCGAAGGCGGCCATGACGCCGAGGTTGGTGGCCGGATTGACGCCCGCGATCAGCCACAGGCCGAGCATGATCACCGCCTGCGAGACCAGCATCCATGACCGGCGGTGGCCGAACAGGGCGGTCAGCATCGGCACCCGGGTCCGGTCTACCAGCGGCGCCCAGAGAAACTTCATGCCCGTGGCGATGGTGGCGAGGCCGAAGACGCTGATGGCGGCCAGCGACAGGCCCGCTTCGCGCAGCCAGATCTGCAGCGTGTCGAAGACCAGCAGGTTGGGCAGGCCCGCCGAAAAGCCGAGCACCAGCATGACCAGGGTGCGGCGCTCGCCGAAGGTCGCGAGCGACTGCAGAAAGGTGGGCCGGGCGACCGGTTCGACGGCTTGATTTTCGCTGGGCATGGGCAGTGCTTCCCCCGAAGCGGGGGCGGGTCGCTCCGCCCCCCAAATCAGGAGGCGAGCCTGCCCTCTCCGGCTTCGCCCGTCCAGCCGACCCAGCGGGCGAGGACCGCGCGCAGGGCGGCTTCGGTCAGGGGCTTGACGAGGAAGTCGTTCATGCCGGCGGCCAGGGCCGCGCGGCGGTCGTCCTCGAAGGCGTCGGCGGTCAGGGCGGCGATCGGCGTGGTGACCCCGCGGGCGCGCAGCTGGCGCGACACCTCGACCCCGGACAGGTCGGGCATGCGCAGGTCCATCAACACCAGGCCGAAGCGGTCGCCGCCATCGG
>DAORNX010000450.1:0-2382 GCA_035441225.1 Caulobacter sp. | reverse complement strand
GGCCACCCTCGCGCCCTCGGCCAGGCAGGCCTCAACGATGCCCAGGCCGATGCCGCGGCTGGCGCCGGCGACGAAGATGGTCCTGTCCTTCAGCCCCAGATCCATGGTGCGCTCTCCCGTGAGTTCTTGTACGTTGGCGGCCATCTGACGCTGGCGACCCAGCGTCAGGCAACACCCCGCACGCCGTCATGGCCCGACTTGTTCGGGCCACCCAGGAACACCATCGATGCAGGATGAGCGCGATGGGTCGCTGCGCAGTCATCGTCCAACAGCCCACGCTTGGGTGGCCCGAACAAGTCGGGCCATGACGAGGCTTTAGGGAGGGCCGCCAGATGCCCCCTACGCTACGCCCCGGCGTGAGACGTCTCGAAGGCCCTCTTGTAGGCGTCGCGGGCCGTGGCGCGGGCGAGGTAGGCCTCCTCCGCCTCACCGAGCGTCATGCCGCCCTGCTTGCGGGCGAACTGCAGGGCGTAGGTGATCGAGATGTCGGCCGCCGTGAAAGCCTCGCCGGCGATCCAGGGCGTGCGGGCCAGCTGCGCCGAAACGAGCTTCAGGCGGTTGCCCACCCAGGTCTTCGCCAGACGGGCGCCCCAGTTGTCGCGCTCGGCCTCCGGCGCCATGAAGCCGCTGACGACCGGGACCATCAGCAGGGTCGCGATACCCGCTTCGCCCAGATGCAGGAACTGCTGGTAGACCGGAAAGGCGGGATCGGTCGGCGCCGGCGCGAGCGGGGTCGGACCGTAGCGGCCCATCAGGTATTCCATGATCGCGATCGACTCGACCATGGTCACGTCGCCGTCCCGAAGCACCGGAATGTAGCCTGCGGGGTTGGCGGCCAGGAACTCGAGGTCTTCGGCCGCGCGGAACATGTCCACCTGCCGCACCCGATACGGCAGGCCGATTTCCTCAAGCAACCAGACGACCTTGATGGACCGCGAGGTCTGTCCGCCGAAGACGGTGATCATGGACTGGCTTCCTGCCTGTGACTGCGGCGGATCGTGCCATGCCGGGGCGGCACAATCACCCCCTGCGTGTGCGTGAGAGGGCTTGGCTGCCCCCGCGTGAGGGCGTTCAAGTGGGCGCAAGAGACGTTCCGGGAGGCCCGCATGAACTTCGATTTCTCCGACGAGCAGAAGCAGCTGCAGGACCAGGCGCGGCGGTATCTCGCCGACAAATGTCCGCCCGCCGCCGTGCGGGCCGTGCTGGAGGGCGGGCAGAGCTACGATCGCGATCTGTGGGTCGGCCTCGGCGAGCTCGGCTTTCTCGGGGCCGCGATCCCGGAAGAATACGGCGGCGTCGGCCTGGGCCATCTGGAGCTGTGCGTGATCGCCGAGGAGCTGGGCCGCGCGCTCGCGCCCGTGCCGGTCGCCTCGTCGATCTATCTGGCCGCCGAATTCCTGATGGCGGCGGGCAGTGAAGACCAGAAGCGGGCCTGGCTGCCGAAGCTGGCGTCGGGCGAGACCATCGGCTGTTTCGCCTATGGCGAGGGCCTGGGCCGGGTGACCGAGACGTCGATCAAGGCGACCGTCTCGGGCGGCAGACTGAGCGGGACCAAGACCCCGGTCGCCGACGGCGACATCGCCGACCTGGCCGTCGTCGCGGCGCGCGAGGGCGGCAAGGTGTCGCTGTACCTGGTCGACCTCACCGGCCCGGGCGTGACCCGGGACGTCGTCGAGAGCATCGATCCGACCCGCAGCCAGTCGGCGCTGACGTTCAGGGACGCCCCGGCCGAGCGGCTGGGCGCGGCCGGCGAAGGCTGGCGGCTGGCGGCGGAGGTCATGGACCGGGCGGCCATCCTGCTGGCCTTCGAGCAGGTCGGCGGCGCCGACCGGGCGCTGGAGATGGGTCGCGACTACGCCCTCGAGCGGATGGCCTTCGGTCGCCAGATCGGCTCTTTCCAGGCGATCAAGCACATGCTGGCCGACATGTATGTGTCGGCGACCCTGGCCCGGTCGAACGCCTACTACGGCGCCTGGGCCCTTTCGACCGGCTCGGCGGAGCTGCCGGTGGCGGCGGCCATGGCGCGGGTCTCGGCGACCCAGGCCTTCCAGCACTGCAGCAAGAACAACATCCAGGTGCACGGCGGCATGGGCTTCACCTGGGCCTTCGACTGCCATCTGTTCTATCGGCGGTCCAACAACCTGGCCCTGGCGCTGGGCTCCCAGTCGACCTGGGAAGACCTGCTGATCGACCGCCTGCGCCAGCGCAACGACGCTCCGGCCGCCGCCTGAAGAAGGAACGGACAGATGAACTTCGACGACACCCCCGAAGAGGCCGCCTTCCGCGCCACCGCCCGCGCCTGGATCGAGGCCAACGCGCCCAGGGAACTGGAGGCCGAACTGAAGCAGGGCGGCTTCGCCAACAACGGCCTCAAAAGCGTCG
>DAORNX010000449.1:0-2388 GCA_035441225.1 Caulobacter sp. | reverse complement strand
CGCCCGCCGCCGCCGATCGAGCCGAAGCGCACCGGCTGGCCCCTGTCGTCGGTGGTCTCCAGCAGCAGCTCCGCCTCGAACACCGCGCCGGTGTAGTATTCCAGGCCGCGCACGATGGAGGGGTCGAAGCTGGCCTGGTCGTCGCCGACGCCGAGGCCCTTGAGCGCGCCGCTGATCCTGGCCAGCTCCTCCAGCCCCTCGTCGCCCTCGGCCGAGCCGCCGACGACCCTGGCCAGCGCGTCCAGCGTGCCGGACCGGTCGGGCTGGCCGGCGGCGACGAAGGCCAGCACCGATTCGATGGCCCTGGCGCCGAGGCCCGCGCCCTGGGTGAAGGCGCCGGACTCGTCCTTGCGGCCTTCGCCGAGCAACAGGGCCACGCCCTCGCGACCCAGCCGGTCCAGTTTGTCCACGGCCCGCAGTACGCCCAGCTTCTGGCCCTCGGTGGTCACGCCAGCCGCCGTCAGCAGGCCGTTGAGCAGCTTGCGGTTGTTGATCTTCATGACCGCCGCCCCGCGCGGCAGGCCGGCGGCTTCAAGGCCGGCGACGGCCAGGGCGATGATCTCCGCATCCGCCTCGGGCCGCGCCGAGCCCACCGTGTCGGCGTCGCACTGGATGAACTCGCGGAACCGGCCCGGGCCCGGCTTCTCGTTGCGCCAGACCGGCCCGAAGGCGTAGCGGCGATAGGGCTTGGGCAGGGTTTCCCAGTTCTGCGCCGCGAACCGGGCCAGCGGCGCGGTCAGGTCGTAGCGCAGGGCCATCCACTGCTCATCGTCGTCCTGCAGCGCGAACACGCCCTCGTTGGGCCGGTCGCTGTCGGGCAGGAACTTGCCCAGGGCGTCGGCGTACTCGAAGGCGCCGGTGTCGAGCGGTTCGAAGCCCCACTGCTCGTAGACCTTCGAAACCGCCTCCACGATGCGCCGCTCGGCGCGCAGGGTCGCGGCGCGCTTGTCGGCGAATCCGCGCGGCGCGCGGGCTTCGGGGCGAAAGGTCTGATCGGTCATCGGTCGGCTCTACATTCGGTCTTGCGGGGCCGGATGGAGCCATCAGACCCCATCCGCGTCGGGCGGGGTCGGAGGGAGTGCGCCTTGGCTCTAGGCCGCGCGAACCCGTTCCGTCCCGCGAGGGAAGGCGTGGTGTTGCGCGTGATGATGGTGCGGGGCGCGGGTCATCGGAGCGGGGATATAGCGAAGCAAATCTCCACTGTCATCCCGGAAGCCGCGCAGCGGCTATCCGGGACCCGGATTGAATCTCGTCCCGGATGAAGCCGAATCTGGGTCCCGGCTCTCCGGGCTCCGCCCTGCGGCCGGGATGACAATATTTATGGGCTGCGCAACCGCTCGATCAGCGCCGCCGTCGACGGATCGTGCGTCCCCGCGTCGCCGCCCCGCAGCTCGCCGAGCACGGCCGACGCCAGGGTCTTGCCCAGCTCCACGCCCCACTGGTCGAAGCTGTTGATGTCCCAAAGCACGCCCTCGACGAACACCTTGTGCTCATAGAGGGCGATCAGGGCGCCGAGCGCGGCGGGCGTCAGGCGGTCGAGCAGGATGAAGCTGGAGGGCCGGTCACCGGGGAAGTCGCGGTGCGGCTCGGCGGCGTTGGCCGAGCCGGTCATCAGGGCCTCGGCCTGGGCGATGGCGTTGGCCAGCAGGATCGCCTGTTGCGGGGCGGGACCTTCGGCGGCCCGGGCCACGGCGACGAAGTCCACCGGGACGACGTCGGTCCCCTGGTGCAGCATCTGGAAGAAGGCGTGCTGGTCGTTGGTGCCGGCGTTGCCGAACACGGCCGTGGCCGTGGCGTGGGCGACCGGCGCGCCGGACAGGGTCACCCGCTTGCCGTTGGACTCCATCTCCAGCTGCTGCAGGTAGCTGGCCAGCAGGCCCAGGCGGTCGGCATAGGGCTCGACCACCCGCACGGGTCGGCCAAGGCCGTTGCGGTTGAACACATGGGCCAGGGCCAGCAGCACGGGGGCATTGGCCGCCAGCGGCGCGGTGCGGAAGTGGTCGTCCATCGCGGCGGCGCCCGCCTGCAGCCCGGCGAAGGCCTCCCAGCCCAGCGCGATGGCGCACGAAAGCCCGACCGCCGACATCACCGAATAGCGGCCGCCGACCCAGTCCTCGAAGCCGAACACGCGCTCGGCCGGAATGCCGAAGGCCGCGCAGGCCTCGAGGTTGGTCGAGGCCGCCGCCAGATGGCTGTCCCCCGCCTCGCCGAGGAAGGCCCGCAGCCAGGCCCGGGCGGCCGTGGCGTTGGCCATGGTCTCCTGGGTGGTGAAGGTCTTGGAGACGACCACGACCAGGGTGGTCTCCGCGTCCAGCCCGGCCAGCGCCTGGGCGATGTCGGCCGGGTCGACGTTGCCGACGAAGCGCAGCTCGACCTGCGGCTCCAGGG
>DAORNX010000448.1:0-2392 GCA_035441225.1 Caulobacter sp. | reverse complement strand
TCCCGGCGCGCTGCGCAGCACCAACCGGCCGCCCGACTGCTCGGCCAGGCCGTGGACCATCGACAGGCCCAGGCCGGTGCCCTTGCCCACGCCCTTGGTGGTGAAGAACGGCTCGGTGGCGCGCGCCAGGGTCACCCGGTCCATGCCCGGGCCGTCGTCGGCGACGACCAGCCGGACGTAGTCGCCGGGCGGCAGGTCTCCCTGCCCGTCGGGCTCGGGCCGGGCGGCGTTGACCTCGACCCGGATCCGTCCGCCCCCGGGCATGGCGTCCCGGGCGTTGACCACCAGGTTCAGCAGCGCCGTCTCCAGCTGGTTGGGGTCGGTATGGGCGGCTCCAAGCCCGGGCGGCGCGTCCAGGGTCAGTTCGATCGACGGCCCCGCCGACCGTTCGAGCAGCCCCGCCATGCCCTGCACCAGGTCGGACACGCAGACGCCCTCGAGCCGCAGGTCCTGCTTGCGGGCGAAGGCCAACATGCGCTGGGTCAGGCTGGCGCCGCGCTGGGCCCCCTGCACGGCGTTGTCCAGCAGCGCCACGGCGCGCGGGTCGTCGGGCAGGCGCTTGCGCAACAGCTCCAGACTGCTCAGCACGGCCATCAGCAGGTTGTTGAAGTCATGGGCGATGCCGCCGGTCAGCTGGCCGATGGCTTCGAGCTTCTGCGACTGGAACAGCGCCTGGCGGGCTTCCTCGAGCGCGGCCTGGGCGTCGCGGCGTTCGGTGATGTCGCGGGTGATCTTGGCGAAGCCGATCGGCTCGCCGGCGTCGTCGCGGATCGGGTCGATCACCACATGGGCCCAGAACCGGGTCCCGTCCTTGCGGACGCGCCAGCCCTCCTTCTCGAACCGCCCCTCGGCCGCCGCCGTCCGCAGGGCCCGCGCCGGCTCACCGGCCTCGCGGTCCCCGGGCGTGTAGAATCGGCTGAAGTGCTGGCCGATGATCTCCTCGGGCCGGTAGCCCTTGATCCGCTCGGCCCCGGCGTTCCAGTTGGTCACCCGGCCGTCGAGGTCGAGCATGTACAGGGCGTAGTCGGTCACGCCCTGGACCAGCAGGCGGAACTGTTCCTGGCTGCGGATCAGGCTCGCCTGGGCGGCCCGCCGCTCGGTCAGATCGCGGGTGATCTTGGCGAAGCCGATCAGCTCGCCCTGCGGCGACCGGATCGGATCGATCAGCACATGGGCCCAGAACCGCCCGCCGTCCTTGCGCACGCGCCAGCCCTCGGTCTCGAAGCGGCTTTCCTCGCGGGCCCGGCGCAACGCCTCGGCCGGAACCCCCGCGGCGCGATCCTCGTCGGTGTAGAAGCGGCTGAAATGCTGGCCGATGATCTCGGCGGGCTGGTAGCCCTTGAACCGCTGGGCCCCGGCGTTCCAGCTGGTCACCCGCCCTTCGGGGTCGAGCATGTAGATGGCGTAGTCGGTGATCGCCTCGACCAGCAACCGGTAGCGGCCGTCATCGCTCTGGGAGGCCTCGATCGTACCCGGACGGTCCATTACACCCCGCTGGGCGCACAGCCCTGCCACCGGCCGCTAACGCCCGACCGGGCGAAGGAGTTCCCTTGCAGGCCCGAAGGGTGGCGTCCATCCGCGCGGCCGGCTCGCGCTGGCGCATGAAGGCGCTAGGATGGGCGTCCGCCGCCAGGGGAAGGGTCATGCCGTATCGATTCGTTCCAGCCCTGCTCGCGCTGCTCTTCGCCATCCCGGCGTTCGCCGATCCGGCGTGGACCGGAACCTGGAACGTCAGCGCGCGATTCGCGGGCGGGGAGGCCTCCAGCGCGATGACCCTGACCGCCGGAGACGGGCGGGTGATGGGCGTCTCGGGGCCGCTCGACGAGAACCGGTTCTTTCCGCTGACGATCACCGGCGTCCCCGTCGACGACGCGGGGGCGCGGCTCGAGATGCGGTCCGCCGGCGCGTTGGTCGGGACTCTGGCGATCACCGTGCATCGCGGGGCGCTGGCCGGAACCGGCGAGCTCTACGGGACTCCCGTGACACTCGTCGGCGTCCGGCCGGACACCGCCCCTGCCGGCCCGGGCGCCACCTATGACTTCAGGCCCACGACCTATGCGCTGCAGTACTCGGCGCGGGGCGAACCGGCCCTGCGCATCCGCCCCGGCGACCGGGTCTCGACCTCGACACTCGACAACAAGGGCCGCGACAGCGCGCTGGTCTGGCGGGCCATGCCCGGCAACAGCCTGACCGGTCCCTTCTATGTCGAGGGCGCCATGCCCGGGGACACCCTGGCGGTGCACATCGAGCGGGTGGCGCTCAATCGCGACACGGCGGAGATGTACAGCGGCGCGCTGGACCGGCGCGCGGTCCCTGGCGGCTACGTCCAGTCGCCGACTCCCGGGTGGGGCCGGACCTGGACGCTGGACCGCGCCCGCGGCGTCGCCCGGCC
>DAORNX010000447.1:0-2400 GCA_035441225.1 Caulobacter sp. | reverse complement strand
CGCCCGGCCGCCGCAGCCGACGGCGCCGGTCGTCCCGCAGCCGCTGGACTTCGCCGGCGAGGAGTCGGCCGCCAAGCGGGCCCGCGTCGGCGAAGGTCTGGCGCGCGACGGCGCCGACGCCTCGGTGATCACCGCGCCGGCCTCGATCGCCTGGCTGTTCAATGTCCGCGGCGGCGATGTCATCCGATCGCCCCTGCCCATCGGCCAGGCGGTGCTCAACGCCGACGGAACGGCGCGGCTGTTCCTCGATCCGGCCAAGGTGACCGAGGATCTGCCCGCCTGGCTCGGCAACCAGGTGACGCTGGAGCCGCCCGAGGCGCTGGCCGGGGCGCTGTCGGACCTCAAGGGCCGGAAGGTGCTGGTCGACCCGGCCCAGTCCTCGGCCTGGTATTTCGACACCCTGGCCGCCGAGGGCGCGACCGTGGTGCGCGGCATGGACCCCTGCACCCTGCCCCGAGCCTGCAAGAACGCCGTCGAGCTTGAGGGCGCCAAGCGGGCCCATATCCGCGACGGGGCGGCCCTGACCAACTTCCTCCACTGGATCGCCACCGAAGGACAGGTCAATCCGCCGGACGAGAAGGAAGCCGTGGCGAAGCTGGAGGCCTTCCGCGAGGCCACCGGCGCGCTCAAGGATCTGAGCTTCGACACCATCGGCGCGGCCAACGGTCATGGCGCCCTGCCCCACTACCGCCCCACCGAGCGCAGCAACGAGCGTTGCGCGCCCGGCTCGCTGCTGCTGGTGGACTCCGGCGGCCAGTACCTGGACGGCACCACCGACGTCACCCGGACCATGGCCATCGGCGTCCCGAGCGAGGAGATGCGCCAGCGCTTCACCCTGGTGCTCAAGGGCCACCTCCATCTGGCGCGGGTGCGTTTTCCGGTCGGCACCACCGGATCGGCGCTCGATGTTCTGGCCCGGGCGCCGCTGTGGAACGCCGGGCTCGACTACGACCATGGCACGGGCCATGGCGTGGGGGTCTATCTGGGCGTCCACGAGGGACCGGCGCGCATCGCCAAGGCCCCCAACAGCATCGCCCTGCGGCCCGGCATGATCCTCAGCAACGAGCCGGGCTACTACAAGCCGGGCGAGTACGGCATCCGCATCGAGAACCTGCAGTTCGTCACCGAGGCGAGCGACGTTCCGGGCGGCGAGCGGCCGATGCTGGCGTTCGAGAACCTGACCTGGGCGCCGATCGACCGTACGCTGATCGATGTCGACCTGCTGACCGACGAGGAGCGGGCGCAGATGGACCAGTATCACGCCCGGGTGCTCGACCTGATCGGTCCGTTGGTCGAGGCCCCGGTTCGCGCGTGGCTCGAAACCGCGTGCGCGCCGCTCTGAACCGGTTCACCCTCTTCTCCTGACCGGTCGTCGGGGGAGGACGCCATGTTTGTCGGACATTACGCCGCAGCGATCGCGGGCAAGGCCATAGCGCCAAGGGCGCCGCTGTGGAGCTACATCGGCGCGGCCCAGCTGCTGGATATCGGCTGGAGCAGCCTGGTCATGGCCGGGGTGGAGAAGGTCAGCTTCGATCCCGGGTTGCCGGGCAGCCCGCTGGTGCTGGAGCACATGCCCTGGACCCACAGCCTGCCGGCCGCCGTGCTCTGGTCGGTCGGCGGCCTGTTGCTGGCGCGTTTTCTGCTGCGCGTGCCGTGGTGGACGGCGGCGATGGTCGGACTGGTGGTGTTTTCCCACTGGGCGACGGACTGGCTGGTCCACCGACCGGACCTCGAACTCTGGCCTGGCGGCGAGAAGGTCGGCCTGGCCCTGTGGAACTTTCCGGGAGCGGAAAAGACGCTTGAGATGGGCCTGATCGCCCTGGCCGGCGCCTGCTGGCTGTGGAACCGCGGCCGGTTCGGCCGCACCGCCTGGCCCGCCCTGCTGTTTCTGACCTTCCTGGTCGCCCTGCAGATGGTCGGGGAATTCTCCGAACCGGCCGGGGACAGCTTTGCCTTCGCCCGGCTCGGGCTGGTCGTTTACCTGGCGGTCACGGCCGTGGCCTGGCTGGCGGATCTCGGCAGGAACCGGGACGAGGCGTAGCGCCCACCGGCTGACCACGGCGCCATTACCAAGGTTTCACTCGACCGGACGGCGCCTGTCGAAAATAGTAGTAGTCATGACAACTACTATTGCCGAAGCCAGCCTGCGCGACCTCGGGTTCAGCGAGATCGAGGCGCGCCTCTATTGCGAACTGGTCCGCGCCGGGCCGGCGACCGGCTACCGCCTGGCGAAGGCGGTGGGCAAGGCGCCGACCAACACCTACCAGGCCCTGGAGGCGCTGCTGGCGAGGGGCGCGGTGATCGTCGACGACGGCGAGGCCCGGACCTGGCGCGCGGCGGCGCCGGTCGAACTGATGGCCGGGCTGAAGGCCGCATTCGACCGCTCAGGCGCGGCGGCCC
>DAORNX010000446.1:0-2415 GCA_035441225.1 Caulobacter sp. | reverse complement strand
GTCCGAGCCCGCGCCTGGCATCTCCAGTTCGCGGGCCGCGTAGACGCCTGTCGCCAGCAGCACCGCGTCGTGCCGTTCGCGCAGTTGCGGCAGGGTGGCGTCGCGGCCGACCTCGAAGTTCATCCGGAAGGCCACGCCGCCGTCCGCCAGCCGCCGGGTGCGGCGCTCGACCACGTCCTTCTCCAGCTTGAATCCGGGGATGCCGTAGATCAGCAGGCCGCCGGGGCGGTCGTGACGGTCATAGACGGTGACCCCATAGCCCAGCTCGCGGAGCACCTCGGCGGCGGCCAGGCCGGCCGGGCCGGCGCCGACGATGCCGACCGACTGGCCGATGTCCGCCCGGACCACGAGCGGCTTCACCCAGCCCTCCTCCCAGGCCTTGTCGGTCAGGTAGCGCTCGACCGCGCCGATGGTCACCGTGCCGTGGCCGGATTGCTCGATCACGCAGTTGCCTTCGCACAGCCGGTCCTGCGGGCAGATCCGGCCGCAGATTTCCGGCATGGCGTTGGTCGCCTGCGACAGGCGATAGGCCTCCTCCAGCCGCCCGGCGGCGGTCAGTCGCAACCAGTCGGGGATATTGTTGTGCAGCGGGCAGTGGGTCTGGCAGAAGGGGACCCCGCACTGCGAACAGCGCGAAGCCTGTTCGGCGGCCTTGGCGTCGATGAAGTCGGCGTAGATTTCATGGAAGTCGCGGTCGCGCGCGCGCGCGTCCCGCTTCTCCGGAGTACGGCGCTCGATGGTGGTGAATTTCAGCATCCGCTCGGCCATGCCGCGCTCCAGCCTTCCTGCAGAAAAAGTTTTCTTCACGGGCCTTCTAGAGCCCAGCCAGGGGACGAAAAATGCTATCGTCAATAATGTTGACGATAATCACGTCCAATGTCGCGAAACTGGGCGCCCGTCGCGGCGCGCTCCTCGAATTTACGTCCATAAAGTGGACCATATGCCCGTGAGGCTCCTATGACCGACCTTCTGGCCGCCCTCATCCTCGGCGTCGTCGAGGGGCTGACGGAGTTCATCCCGGTGTCCTCCACCGGCCACCTGCTGTTGACCAAGGTCGCGCTGGGCCTGACGGACCCCTCCTGGGACAGCTTCATCGTGCTGATCCAGCTGGGCGCGATCCTGGCGGTGGTGGCGCTGTACTTCCGGCGGCTGTGGAAGGTCCTGATCGGCCTGCCCACCAGCCCCGAGGCCCGGCGCTTCGCCCTGTCGGTGCTGATCGCCTTCCTGCCCGCGGTGATCTTCGGCTTCCTGCTGTACGACTTCATCAAGCAGGTGCTGTTCGAGAGTCCGGGCGTGATCTGCTGGTCGCTGATCGTCGGCGGCGTGGTGCTGCTGGCCATCGACCGCTGGAGCCCCGCGCCGCGAGAGCACGACGCGATGAAGCTGCCGCTCCTGACCTCCGTCGGCGTCGGGCTGTTCCAGTGCCTGGCGATGATCCCGGGCGTCTCACGCTCGGGCGCGACCATTGTCGGCGGCGTGATGCTGGGCGTCGACAAGCGGGCGGCGGCCGAGTTCAGCTTCTACCTGGCCATCCCGACCATGGTCGGAGCCTTCGCCAAGGACTTCTGGGAGAGCCGCGAGAGCCTGATGGTCGGCGACCACCTGGGCGTCCTGGCGGTCGGTTTCGTGGTCTCGTTCGTTTCGGGCCTGGTGGTGGTGAAGGTGCTGCTCGACTTCGTCAGCAAGCGCGGTCTGGCGCCGTTCGGCTGGTGGCGGATCCTGGTCGGGGCGGTCGGCCTGGCGTGGATATATCTGGCCTAGCCACAGGCGGGGACATGTACCTCTTGGTACGTGTCCCCCATCAGCTTCGAAGGCATTGGGGGGACACGTACTGAAGTACATGTCCCCGCTTTCGTCAGAACGCCCCCTCGGGCGCGGCCGCGTACTGGCCGCCCTTGCGGTAGCGGTAAAGGTAGGTCGGGGCGATGGCCTCGACGCTGCGCGCCGTGACGCCGAGCGCCGCAAGGCCGGCCGCCCCCTCGCTCACGATATTGTCGCTGCGCAGCAGCTCGACCTGGTCGACGGTCAGCACCGGGGCGATGCCGACCACCGAGGTCAGCGCCGCGACCCTGCCGATCAGGGACGCCGCCGGCCAGGGCAGCGGAACCAGAAGGCGCCGCTTGCCGGTCTCGGACAGCACGAAGGCCATGAGCTCGCGGAAGGTGAACACGCCCGGCCCGCCGAGTTCGTAGGTGCGGCCGGCGCAGTCGGGATCGCTGACGGCCCGGGCCACCGCGGCGGCCACGTCGCCGACAAAGACCGGCTGGAATCGCGTGGCGCCGCCGCCGGGCAGCGGCAGGGCGGGACTGATCGAGGCCATGGCCGCGGCGGGCGTGGCGCAGGGCCTGTCGCCCGAGGTGTCGATGCAGCTTGCCCGCGCCACGGTCTGCGGCGCGGGGGAGCTGGCCTTCCAAT
>DAORNX010000445.1:0-2416 GCA_035441225.1 Caulobacter sp. | reverse complement strand
TGGTCATCCTGCCGTTCTGGACCAGCTTCCTGATCCGGGTCTACGCCTGGGTCGGCATCCTCAAGCCCCAGGGTCTGCTCAACGCCTTCCTGGGGCTGTTCGGCCTCGGCCCGCTGGACATTCTCTACACGCCCGCGGCCGTGCAGATCGGCCTCGTCTACAGCTACCTGCCGTTCATGGTGCTGCCGCTGTACGCGGCGCTGGAACGGCTTGACGACACCCTGCTGGAGGCGGCCGCCGACCTCGGCTCGCCGCCGTGGAAGAGCTTCTGGCAGGTCACCTGGCCGCTCTCGATCCCCGGGGTGATCGCGGGCTGCCTGCTGTGCTTCATCCCGATGGTCGGCGAGTTCGTCATTCCCGATCTGCTCGGCGGACCCGGGTCGCTGATGATCGGCCGCTCGATCTGGATGGAGTTCTTCGCCAACCGCGACTGGCCGTTCGCCTCGGCCGTGGCGATCGTCCTGCTGGTCACCCTGATCGCGCCGATCGTGCTCTACCAGCGGCAGCAGCAGAAGGCGCTGGAGGCCGGGTCATGAGGCGCGGTCCGTCCTGGTTCAACCTGGTGTCGCTGACCGTCGGGTTCGCCTTTCTCTATCTCCCGATCGTGCTGCTGGTGGTCTGGTCGTTCAACGCCAGCCGGCTGGTTACCGTCTGGGGCGGCTTTTCGGTCCGCTGGTACGTGGCGCTGATGAAGGACCATCAGCTGCTCGACGCGGCCTGGACGACGCTGCGCATCGGGCTGTTGTCGGCCACGGCGGCGACCGTGCTGGGCTCCCTGGCGGCGGTGGCCCTGGTGCGGGGCGGACGGTTCCGCGGCCGGACCCTGTTTTCCGGCATGGTCTATGCGCCGCTGGTCATGCCCGAGGTGATCATGGGCCTGAGCCTGCTGTTGCTATTCGTCGCCCTGCGGTTCGACCGCGGCTTCTGGACGGTGATGCTGGCCCACACCACCTTCACCCTGTCCTACGTCGCGGTGGTCGTGCATTCGCGGCTGATCACCTTCGACCGGTCGCTCGAGGAAGCCGCCCAGGACCTGGGCTGCACGCCGTCCCAGGCCTTTCTCAAGGTAACCCTGCCGAACATCTTCCCCGCCGTGCTCGCCGGCTGGATGCTGGCCTTCACCCTGTCCCTCGACGACCTGGTCATCGCCAGCTTCACCAGCGGCCCGGGGGCCACGACCCTGCCGATGCGCATCTACAGCCAGGTGCGGCTCGGCGTGACGCCCGAGATCAACGCCGTCTGCACGATCCTGATCGCCGTGGTCGCGCTCGGCGTGATCGCATGGTCGCTGGCGCAGAAGTGGCGCGCGGCCGGTCTGGCGAAGCTGGCCGCGACCTGAGGCCGCACGGGAATCGCCCCTCAAATTGGGCCAGAACCCTTGTTTCATAAGGGTTCGGTGAGAATTGGCCGGTAGATGTCTGCGTCCGATGACCTTCAAGAGACTTACCCCCGCCGCGCGGCCCGTTCTGCTCGACGCGGCCCAGTTCGAGAGCCGCGTCCGCGCCCATGAGTCGTTCGTGGCGGGACGGCCGGACGGTCGGCGCGCCCTGTTGCGCTATGCCGTGGCGCGGGCCCTGCGTTGCGACCGGCGCAAGTTGCCCGACGCGGACTTCACCGCCGCCGACCTGAGCGGCACGACCTTCGTCGGGGCCGATCTGAGCCGCTCCTCGTTCTATTGCGCCAACCTGACCCGTTGCGACTTTCGTGGCGCGACCCTGCTGCGATCGGACCTGCGCGGGGCGACCTTCGCCGGGGCCAAGCTCGGCGGGGCCAATCTCGACCAGGCCGACATGCGGGCGGCCATCCTGTGCGTCGCCGACGAGGCCCTGGGCCTGCGCTGGGTGGGCGGACAGGCGCAGGTCGCCGGGAGCCGGCTCAACGGCGCCGATCTCACCGACGCGGTGGCCTTCGCCGTGGACTTCAGCAACTGCTCGCTGAAGGGCGCCATGCTGCGCAACGCCAACCTCAAGAACGCCAACTTCACCGACGCCAACCTCGACGGGGTCGACCTGGCCGGGGCGAAGCTCGCGGGGGTCACCCTGACGGGCGCGATCCTGACCAATGTCGACACCGGGCTGCTGCAGCGATCGGGCGTGCAGCTGGCCGGCTGCGTGCTCGACCCCACCGGCGAGGCGATCGGTCGTCGTGACGTCATCGCCGCCGAGATCGACCGGTCGCACCGCTGGATCGAGAGCAACGGCGACGTCGGCCAGCCGGCGGGGCTCGACGACCTGGACCTGCGTCCCGCCGGCCAGCTGTTCCGCAACCGGCTGCTGGGCGGCATGAACGCCCGCCGGACGATCGGGGTCGGCGTCGACTTCTCGGGCGCGCAGCTGCAGGGCGCGGTGTTCGACGACGCGGACCTGCGGGCCGCCAACTTCACGGGAGCCGACCTGAGAGGGGTGTCCTTCCTCCG
>DAORNX010000444.1:379-2418 GCA_035441225.1 Caulobacter sp. | reverse complement strand
CGGTGTCGGCGCCCGGCCGAGGATGGCGATGGCTCCGGCGAGCACCTCGGTCGCGGCCCCGCCCGCGTCGATCAGCACCAGGTCCGGCGGGTCGGCCTGCAGCGCCCGCCCGTTGAGGCTCTCGGCGGCGACGGCTTCGAGCGCCGCATCGCCAAGCGCCCGCGCCGCCAGATCGGACAGTCCCGCGCCGATGATCAGTACACGTCGTCCGGAAAAGCTCATCTCGACACCTCAGGATCCGGTCGGCGCGGGCTCGGGCCAGGAAGGGCCCGGCGCGGTCATCGCGCGGTCCATCGCCAGGCCATTGAGGATCAGGTCGATGGCGCTGGGCTCGACCGAGCCCTTGAAGGGGTCGGGGGCCAGGGCCCGGCTCTCCGACGCCGTCACCAGCCGGGGGGTGACCAGGATCAGCAGCTCGGTCTCCTGCTTCTTCCAGCGCGACGAGCGGAACAGGGCGCCCAGCACCGGCACGTCGCCGGCCCAGGGAATCTGGCGGGCGGTGTTGGCGTAGTCCTGCTGGAACAGGCCGGCGATGGCGAAGGTCTCGCCGTCCTTCAGCTCGATGGTGGTGGCCGCGCGACGGACGAGAATGCTCGGCACCTCGACGTTGGAAAGGCGCAGGCTCTGGCGGTAGTCGAGCTGGCTGACCTCGGGCGCGACCTTCAGATTGATCAGCCCGCCGTCCTGGACGACCGGCGTGAACTTCAGGTTCACCCCGAACGGCTTGAACTCGATGGTGATGTCGCCCTGGCCGGTCGGCACCGGATAGGGGAACTCGCCGCCAGCCAGGAAGGTGGCTTCCTGGCCCGAGATGGCCGCCAGGTTGGGCCGGGCCAGAGTGCGGATGACACCCTTTTCCTCCAAGGCCCGCAGGGTGGCCTCGATGGTGGTGGGGCCGACATTGGTCGACAGGGTCAGGGACCCCTGGGGCGCGTTCAGGCCAATCAGGCCGGTGCCGGAGCCGAACACGATCCCGCTGTTGTTCTGGATGTCGAGATTGATGCCGAAGTCCTTCAGCGAACTGCGGCTGGCCTCGATGATCCGCACCTCCAGCATCACCTGCTGGGCGGCCTCGACCGTCAGATCCGAGGTCACGCCGGACGGGGCGTAGCGCTCGGCGATGGCCTTGGCGCGGGCGGCCACCGAACTGGTCGAGACGCGACCCGACAGAAGCACGCCCCCGGCCATGGGGATCACCCGGATCGACTCGCCCGGCAGGGCGGCGCCGAGGTCGGCCTGCAGCGACTCGATGTCCTGGGCGACCCGGACGTCGATCACCTCCATCAGCCGGTGGCCGGCGTCGTAGACGAGGATGTTGGTCGTCCCCAGCGCCTTGCCGCGCACGTAGACGCTGCGGTCGGTGTTGGCGACGATCTCGGCGACGTCGGACTGGGCCACGACGATCTCGCCGGCCGCGCCCATCAGCCGGAAGGCGACGGACTTGTCCTTCGGCACGGTGATGATCCGGCTGGGGGCCAGTTCACCAACCAGCGAGGTGGCGACGAAGGCCTGGGCCCGGGCGGGCGGAGCGACGGGCGCGCAGGCGAGAGCCGCCGCGCAGACGATGGCGATGCGACGCATGAGGTCAGCTCCCGAAGCGCTCTGAAGGCACGGAGACGGTTTCCCGCTTGCCGCCCTGGGTGATCACCAGGCCGCGCGCCGCGGGCGCGGCCGGGAACGATGGCGCGCGATGGCGGGCCACGGTGCGGCGGACGGGAATGGCCGGACCGAGAACCGGGGACTGGCCGGTTCCGTCGTCCGTGCGCAGCAGCTCCGGCAGGGTCATCGGTCGCAGCTGCGCCACGTCGGTCGAGCCGCTGCGGCGCAAGGCCAGCGACAGGGTGCCCGCCTGGCCGGCCGCGGACAGCTTGCCGGCGTCGAGCGCCGTGACTTCCAGGGTGGCGGTCTTGGGCGGTGATTTCTCGGTCGAGGCCGGATCGGCCACCAGGTCCATGCCCAGGACGCGGACGTTCTGGATCACCAGGGTGGCGATGACGTTCTTGGTCGTGCTGGCGCCCTCGACGGCGCCGGACCGGACG
>DAORNX010000444.1:0-321 GCA_035441225.1 Caulobacter sp. | reverse complement strand
CCCGCCACGTCATCGACCTTGATGGTGTAGGCGCGCATGCCGGGCGAGATGGTCGCGGCCACCGACGGCCGGGCGCCGCCGCCGCTGACCTTGGCGGGCAGGATCGGCTCGTGGTTGACCAGCGCGGTCAGGGTCACCGGCGCCCCACCATCCAGTCCGATCACCTGCTGGATCGAACTGTAGGCGCCCTCGGGCACGGCCGAGGCCGGCATTCTGATGACCGTGAGGTTCCTGGCCTCGAGCTTGTGGCCGAACGGCACCGCCCCGGCGGCCGCGACCACCGGCGTCAGCGCGGCGGCCGGCAGATCCCCGGCGGCGGCG
>DAORNX010000443.1:0-2429 GCA_035441225.1 Caulobacter sp. | reverse complement strand
AACCGACGTCCAGCACCCGGGCGCCGGGCGCTGCGTCGCAGGCCGCCGCGAGCAGCGCCGCGTCCATTCCGGCGCGATATCCACGGGCCGGCTGGCGCAGACTGACGCGTCCGTCCAGCAGCCGATCCTCGGTCACGTCACCCTGGTCCGCCATCTCGGCCTTGCCCTCGTCCGCTGCCTGACCTATCCCGCCGGGGATGGGTCCCGCAACGGCGCTGGGCCGCGACGCGGGGATGAAGGAGCGCAGGTGTTGGACGCAGCGAATGCGGCCGTAGCCCGCCCGGCGGGTTCCGTCGACGGACTGGTGGCGCTGGCGTCCCACGACATGCGGGGCGTCAACGCCCTGATCTCAGCGCGCATGCAGAGTCCGGTCTCGGTCATCCCGGCCCTGGCCGATCACCTGATCAACGCCGGCGGCAAGCGGCTGAGGCCGCTGTTGACCGTGGCCAGCGCCCGTCTGGTCGGGGCGGTCGACGATTCCTGCCTCAAGCTGGCGGCGGCGGTGGAGTTCATCCACACCGCCACCCTGCTGCATGACGACGTGATCGATTCCTCGCAGCTGCGGCGCGGCAAGGTGGCGGCGCACCTGATCTGGGGCGCGCCGTCGAGCGTGCTGGTGGGCGACTACCTGTTCGCGCGGGCGTTCGAGCTGATGGTCGAGGCCGGCTCCCTGACCGCGCTCGATATCCTCGCCAAGGCGTCCGGCGTCATTTCCGAGGGCGAGGTGCTGCAGCTGACGCGCGCCCACGATCTCAACCTGTCGCAGGACGTGTATCTCGAGATCATCCGCGCCAAGACCGCCGAGCTGTTCGCCGCCGCCGCCGAGGCCGGCGCCGTCAGCGCGGGCGCCTCCGACGACCTGCAGCGGTCGATGCGCGCCTATGGCCTGAACCTGGGCCTGGCCTTCCAGCTGGTCGATGATGCGCTGGACTACGGCGGCACGACCGAGGCGCTCGGCAAGAACGCCGGCGACGACTTCCGCGAAGGCAAGGCGACCCTGCCGCTGCTGCTGGCCATCGCCCGCACGGGCGCGGCCGAGGCCGCCTTCTGGGAACGCACCATCGGGCGGCGCGAGCAGAGCGATGACGACTTCCGCCGGGCGCGCGAGCTGATCGACCGCTCCGGCGCGGTGGAGGCGACGCTGGATCTGGCCCACCGCTTCGCCGAGGAGGCCAAGGTCGCCCTGGCGCGGACGGACGCCAACGCCTGGCGCGCCGCGCTGGAAGATCTGGCCGACTTCGCCGTCAGCCGGCGGACCTGAGCGATCGCGCCGTGACGCGCGGGCGGATCCTGGTCATCAAGCTGTCGGCCCTCGGCGATTTCGTCCAGGCCACCGGGCCGATGAAGGCGATCCGCCAGGCCCATCCGGACGCCCACATCACCCTGCTGACGACCGCCCCCTATGTCGCCCTGGGCGAGGCGACGGGCTGGTTCGACGCGGTCTGGAGCGATGGCCGGCCGGACTGGACCGACCTGACCACCGTGTGGCGACTGCTCCGGCGCATCCGGGCGGGCCGGTTCGATCGCGTCTATGACCTGCAGACCCAGAGCCGCACGGTGCGCTATTTCCAGCTGCTCTGGCCGAGCCGGCCCGAATGGTCCGGCAACGCGCCTGGCGCGGCCCTGGCCTACCGGGGGGCGGACCGCGACCGGCTGCATATCCAGGATTCCCAGCGTGAACAGCTGCGCATCGCCGGCGTCTCGCCGGTCGGGCCGCCCGATGTCAGCTGGCTGAAGGGGGACGCCGACAGGTTCGGATTCCAGGGGCCCTACGCGCTGCTGGTCCCCGGCGGGGCGCCGCACCGGCCGGCCAAGCGCTGGCCGGCCGAGAAGTTCGGCCAGCTGGCCAGCGCCCTGATGGCCCATGGCTTGCGCCCCGTGGTCCTGGGGCATGGACCGGAGGAGGCGGCGCTGGCCGGTCTGATCCGGGTGATCGAACCCCCGACCCGCAGCCTGGTGGGAGAGACCTCGCTGGGTGACATCGCCAGCCTGGCCCGCGGCGCCGCCGTGGCGATCGGCAATGACACCGGCCCCATGCACGTCGCGGTGGCCGCCGGTTGCCCGGCCGTGGTGCTGTTCTCGCGCGAGAGCAATCCCGACCTCAGCGCCCCGCGCCGGATCCGCGACGACCAGCCGGTGACGATCCTGCGCGAGCCCGACCTGGCGGACCTGGCCGTGGACGCGGTCTGGGCGGCGGTGGAAGCGGCCACAAGCCGCTGAACAGCCATGGGCGGACGCTACATCGGCGAGGACAAACCAGGCCACTGCAATCGAAGCGCGTGAGTAATCCCGGGCCAGCTCACCGGCTCGAACCCCATCGCCGCCCAGAACGGCGCCGCCGCGGCCGAGGCCCGCGCGTTCAGCGTCAGCAACGGCGCGGCCTGGAAGCCCTGCTGCATCATCGCCCCGGCCAGCGCCCGCGCCACCCC
>DAORNX010000442.1:0-2433 GCA_035441225.1 Caulobacter sp. | reverse complement strand
TGGCCTCGGGATAGTAGGCGGCGAGGCAACCGCGCGGCAGGTCGCGGGCCACGGCGGTGAACCCGCGCACCGACCGGTCGGCCCCGTCCTCGGGAAAGGCGGCCGTCAGGTCGACGCGGTCGCCGTCGGCCAGGCCCCGGGCCGCGAGATCGTCAGGGTGGGCGAAGACCACGTCGCGGCGCCCCTTCACCCCCCGATAGCGATCGTCCAGGCCGTAGACGGTGGTGTTGTACTGGTCGTGGCTGCGCAGGGTGGTCAGGATCAGCACCTCCGGATCGCCGCGGGCCGAGTCGGGCCTGGCCGGATCGTCGTGGCGGAAGGGGATCAGGTCAGCCCGGCCGCTGGCCGTCTCCCAGACGCGGTGCGACGCGGGAACGGGCAGGCGGAAGCCGCCCGGAACGCGGACCCGGCGATTGTAGCCGGCGAAGGTGACGGGAAAGACCGCCTCGATCCGGTCGCGGATAAGATCGTAGTCGGCGACCAGGCCGTCCCAGTCGATCCCGCTGTCCGGCCCGAGCGACGCGCTGGCCAGGGCCGCCACGATCCACGGTTCGGACCGCAGATGCTCCGAGGCCGGCGGGTTGAGGCCGCGGGAGGCGTGGACCATCGACATCGAGTCCTCGACCGTGACCGACTGTCGACCACCGGCCTGGATGTCGATCTCCGTGCGGCCGAGGCAAGGCAGGATGTAGCTGTCCCGGCCGGGCAGCAGGTGGGTGCGGTTGAGCTTGGTGGCGATATGGACGGTAAGGTCCAGGGCCTGCAGCGCGGGGAAGGTTACGGCCGGATCGGGGGCGGCGACGGCGAAGTTGCCGCCCAGGCCGACAAACGCCCGCAGGGTCCCCGCCCGCATCGCGGCGATGGCCTCGACAACAGTATGGCCATGGCGGGCCGGCGGCGTGAAGCCGAACGCCGCCTCGAGGCTGGCCAGCAGCGCGGCCGACGGCTTCTCGGTCAGGCCCACGGTGCGCGCGCCCTGGACGTTGGAATGGCCGCGCAACGGACAGACGCCGGCGCCGGGCCGGCCGATATGCCCGCCGAGCAGCAGCAGGTTGACCAGCTGCTGCACCGCGCTCGAGGCCGAGCGATGCTGGGTCACGCCCATGCCGTAGCAGAGGATCACCGCCCTGCTCGCCGCGAAGATGGCCGCCGCCTCCTCGATCTGGCCGCGGGTCAGGCCGCTCCGCGCCTCGAGGTCCGCCCAGTCGCGGCCGGCCAGATGGGCGACCAGGGCCTCGTATCCGGCCGTGTGCTGATCAATGAACGGCCGGTCGACCTGACCGCGCGCGATCAGCGTCTTCATCATGCCCTCGACGGCCGCCACGTCGCCGCCGATGCGCGGCTGGTAGTAGCGATGGGCGATGTCGGTCCCGCCGAGGGTGGCCATCTCCACCGGATCCTGCGGCGAGGCGAATTTCTCCAGCGCCCGCTCGCGCAGCGGATTGAACACCACGATCGGCGCGCCGCGCCGGGCCACCTCGCGCAGGGTCGCCATCATCCGCGGATGGTTGGTGCCGGGGTTGTGGCCGAAGCTGAACACCGCGTCGCAGTGGTCGAAGTCCTCCAGCGTCACCGAACCCTTGCCCAGTCCCAGCTGCTCGGCCAGACCCACGCTGGTCGGCTCGTGGCACATGTTCGAGCAGTCGGGGAAGTTGTTGGTGCCGAACCGCCGGCCCCACAGCTGGAACAGGAAGGCCGCCTCGTTCGAGGCCCGGCCCGAGGCGTAGAAGGCGGCCATGTCCGGATCGGGCAGGGCCGCCATCGCCGTCCCGATCCTGGCCGTCGCCTCGTCCCAGCCGACACGCTCGTAGCGGTCGGTCGCGCCGTCGTAGCGCAGCGGCTCGGTCAGCCGGCCAAGGTCCTCCAGCGCGTGGTCGCTCCAGGCCCTCAGCTGGCTGACCGTCGAGGCGGCGATGGCTTCCGGTGTCGCCCGCTTGCCGGTCGCCTCCCAGGCCACGGCCTTGGCCCCGTTCTCGCAGAACTCGAACGACGAGGTGTGCTTCGGATCCGGCCAGGCGCACCCCGGACAGTCGAAGCCGTCCGGCTGGTTGGCCGACAGCAGGGTGCGGCCCCCCTCGAGCACCGTCTCCTGGTCGGCAAGGGCGTCGGCTACCGCCCGCAGGGCCCCCCAGCCGCCGGCCGGACGGCGATAGGGCGTCACGCCCCGGGCGCGGCTCATGGCGCGATCCTTTCGGGCCCGGTGAACACCGCGCAGCCGTCGGCCCGGGCCAGGGCGACCAGGGTCATGCCGCACTCCTGCGCCTTGCGGATGGCCAGGGCGGTGGGGGCCGAGATGGCCACCAGCAGCGGGAAACCGGCCACGGCGGCCTTCTCGACCATCTCGTAGGAACAGCGGCTGGTGACGAGGACGAAGCCGCTCGACGGGTCGAGGCCGGTCCGCGCCGCGCCGCCGATCAGCTTGTCGAGCGCGTT
>DAORNX010000441.1:0-2442 GCA_035441225.1 Caulobacter sp. | reverse complement strand
GCCGGCCGCGACGCCGTCGATCATCAGCACGATGCGCCGCCCGCCCGGGCCCGGCCGCACGGCCACGCCCAGCCGCCTGTGGCCGGGCTCGACCGGCCGGTCGCTGGTCAGCGTCACATGCCGGCCGCCGATGTTCATGTCATGCACCAGCCGCCCGTCGCGCACGAACAGGCTGTAGCCGCAGGTCGCGTCGCCGTGCGCGATCAGCACCCCCTCGTCCTCGCCGTCGAGCCGCGCCTCGGCTTCGATGAAGTAGCTGCGGCTGCGGATGTCGGGCGCCACGTCGGTCGGCACATGGCCCATGCCGCGATGGAACACGAACCGCTTGCGCGCGCCGTGGAAGCGCTGGGCGTTGACCGCGAACCGCTCGGCGAAGCGGTCGTCGAGCGGCAGCACCTTGTGCGCCTCGGCCTGGGCCCACCACAGGGCGATCATCGCCTCCAGCCGGTCCGGATGGGTCAGGGCCAGGTCCTCGGTCTCCGAGAAGTCCTGGTCCAGGTGGTAGAGCTCCCACTGGTCGGCGTCGAACGGCCGGCCCGGCGGGTGCCAGGCGACGGCCTTCCAGCCGTCCTTCCAGATCCCGCGATGGCCGAACATCTCGAAGTGCTGCGGCCCGGCCTTGGCCGCGGCGGCGCCGTCGAACAGCGAGGCCTTGAAGCTGCTCCCCTCCAGCGGCGTCTGCGCCACGCCGGCGACGGCCGCGGGCGGCTCCAGGCCGAGGATGTCGAGGATCGTCGGCGTCACGTCGCAGGCGTGGGTGAACTGCCCGCGCAGCTCGCCGCGCGCCGGGATCCCCGCCGGCCAGCTGATCACCAGCGGATCGCGAATGCCGCCGCCGTGGGTGTTCTGCTTGTAGCGCCGCAGCGGGGTGTTCGAGGCCATCGCCCAGCCGAGCGGGAAGTTCGAATGCGTATCCGGCCCGCCGATGTCGTCGATGCGGGCGATCTTCTCCTCCATCGGCTCGGGCTTGCCGTTGTAGGGGCCCATGGCGTTGACCATGCCCAGCGGCCCGCCCTCCTGGCTGGCCCCGTTGTCCGACAGCACCAGGATCAGGGTGTCCTCGCGCAGGCCGGCCTCGTCGAGGAAGGCCACCAGCCGCGCCAGGTGCCGGTCGGCGTGGTCGAGCATGCCCGCGAACGCCGCCTGCAGCCGGGTGAACAGCCGCTGCTCGTCGGGCGTATGCTCGTCCCACGGCTTGACCCAGTCGTTGCGCGGCGGCATCCGCGTGTCCGCCGGCACGACGCCCAGCGCCTTCTGCCTGGCCAGCCGCCGCTCGCGCTCGACGTCCCAGCCGCCAGAAAATACAGCGTCGTATTTTTCGATGATGTCGCGCGGAACCTGGTGCGGCGCGTGGCAGGCGCCCAGCGCCAGCCAGGTCAGCCACGGCGTCTCGGGATTGTCGGCCGTGTGGTCGGCGATGTAGCGGATCGCCTGGTCGACCAGGTCCTCGGTCAGGTGATAGCCGGTCTCGTACGTCCCCGGCGCGGCGACCGGCGTGTTGTCGCGCACCAGCTCGGGCGAATACTGGTCGGTCTCGGCGTCGAGGAAGCCGTAGAAGCGGTCGAACCCGCGCCCCAGCGGCCAGCCGTCGAACGGCCCGGTCGCGCCGCTCTCGGTCAGCGGCGTCACATGCCACTTGCCGACCATGTAGCTGCGGTAGCCGTGCGGTTTGAGCATCTCCGGCAGGGTCCCGGCCTCCCGCGCGATCTTGCCGCGATAGCCCGGAAAGCCGCTGTCGAAGTTGGCCAGGCAGCCGACGCCGACGCTGTGGTGGTTGCGCCCGGTCAGCAGCGCCGCCCGGGTGGTCGAGCACATCGCCGTGGTGTGAAACCCCGTGTAGCGCAGCCCTCCGGCGGCCAGGGCGTCGATGGTCGGCGTCTCGATCGGCGAGCCGTAGCAGCCGAAGTCGCTGAACCCGACGTCGTCGAACAGCACCACCAGGATGTTCGGCGCGCCCTTCGGCGGCCTGGGCCGGTCGGGCCAGAACGGCGTGGAATCGGCGATCGTCCGCCCGATGACCGGTCCGTCAGCCATGGCGCGTCTCCCTGTGTGTTTCGCGGCAGGATAGGCGGCGCCGCCGGGCGTTACCAGTGGGTAACGGGGCCCAGGTGCGTCCTTCGACACGGGCCTTCGGCCCTGCTCAGGATGACGTGCGTCAGCGCCCCTCCACGTCATGGTGAGCAGCGCGCGAAGAGCGCGTGTCGAACCACGCAATCCGCCCGACGCGCTGGCCCGCCATTCCTCCATCATCGTCGGAGCAAGTCCGACGATGATGGAGAACAGGAGGGGGTTGGCCGGAACGCAACCGGAAGTATAGTGGCGGACACCCGGAGCCCCCTCATGCGCCATTGGTGGGTCAGTCACCGTCGCACGGCGGGGGAGGAGATCGCCGGCCGGTTCCTCTGGGCGCCGCGCGGCGAGGGTCTCGCGCGCAACCAGACC
>DAORNX010000440.1:0-2445 GCA_035441225.1 Caulobacter sp. | reverse complement strand
CGGTGCCGGAAGCGCCCCCGGCCCCCCCGCCCGAGCCGACCGACGTCACTTCGCTGGCCGTGATCAACACCATCGAGCGTGTCTGCAGCCCGATGGTCCGCGGCACGCCGATCGCCCAGGTGGCTCCCGCCCTCGGCTTCAAGAAGAAGCGCGACGTGTGGGTGTGGGTCTACCAGAAGGGCTACCAGGTCTCGATCCAGCCCTCGACGACCAATCCGACCGTCTGCACCATCGATGTGAACCACCCGGTCGAGAGTGTCGCGCCGGCCGCGACCCTGGCGACCGACCTGCACTACTGGGCGCAGCGTCAGGGCGGCGGCTGGTTCCTGGCCCGGTTCGACAAGTACGTCACCGACATGGAACGCACGACCCGCTCCTGGGAAAAGGAAGGCGACACCGAGGGGCAGGCCCTGGTGCTGATGACCGAGCGCAAGATCACCGGCGCGCCGGTGAATCCCAAGTACGATCACACCCAGGTCCTGTTCAGCATCCGCCCGAACTGATCTGGCCGTGGCCTGGACCGATGTCGTCGGCGTGGCCGGGGTCCTGATGATCCTGGCCGCCTACGCGGCGGCCACGCTCGGCCGGGTTGACGTCAAGGGCCTGCTGTCCTTGTCGGCCAATTTCGTCGGCGCGTCGTTGATCCTGTTGTCGCTTTCGGTCGACTTCAACCTGTCAGCGGCGCTGATGGAGGGCTCCTGGGCCCTGGTGTCGCTGGTCGGCCTGGCCCGGGTGCTGCTCAGGCGGCGACCCGCCGGCCTTCACTGATCCAGTCCAGGCACAGGGCCGCCACCGAGTCCCAGCCCGGCTCGCCGGGCAGCCAGTGGCTCATGTCCCGCAACACCTCGAAGCGCGCGGACAGCCGGTCGGCGGTCTGTCTGACCGTCGCCGGCGGGTGGATCACGTCCCGGCCGCCCGCCAGCACCAGGGCCGGGGCCGTGACCCGGCCGGAGGGCGCGGAGGTGGTCATGAACGGATCCAGCCACCAGTTCAGCGTCTGCCAGAGCGCAAGGCCGCTCTCGGCCGTCATGCGCGCGAAGGCCGCCTTGCGGTCCTCCTTGTCCATCCGGTCGAGGCTGAAGCGCTTGGCCAGGGCGTAGTCGGGGTCGATCGCCTGAAGCCAGAAGGGACCGAGCGCGTAGAGACTGACCGCCGAAATGGCCTCCTCCATGCTCACGCCCGGCACGCCCCAGGGCGGCGACGGGGCCAGCAGGATCAGACCGGACACCGGGGCCCGGGCTGCCGCGAGATGGGCCACCAGCCCGCCCATGGAATGACCGATCAGGACCGGCGGTTCGCCGCTCTGGCGACACAGCCGCGCGACATGGTCGGCATAGTCGCTCATTGACCGGTTGGCCGGTGACCCGCCGGGTTCGTGTCCGGGCAGGTCGGGCGTCAGCACCTCGTGGCCGGCGGCCTCGAACGGCTCGCGAAAGCGTTCGAACACCCAGCCGGCGCAGAAGGCGCCGTGCACCATGATGACGGGTGCAGGCATCAGTTCCCCTTTTCAGGCCCGGCGGCGGGCCTGCCTTGGGCCAGCCTGTCCGGACCCGGGCACCCTACGTTGATTTCGGCTTGCGAACACGCGCCTTCGCCCCTGAAGGCGCTTTCGTCGCGGCGGCCTTCCCGGCCGGCCTGGCCTTCGCCGGCGCGCGGGAGGCGGCCTTGGGCGCGGGGCTCGCCTTGCGCGCGCCCGCAGGCTTGTCTGCCCCGGCTTTCGCGATCTTTTTCGTCACCGGCGCGGCCGGCGTGATCGCCCTGGACGCCAGCCAGGTGGCGATATCCTCGATCACCCGGTCCGTTCCCGGCTCGTCGACGATCCAGTGGCCGTTGTCGACGTATTCGAGATAGTCCCCGCCGACCCGGGAATACTTCTCGGCGGCGAGCCGCACATCGCCGATCGGCACCGCGCGATCCTTCGCGCCGCCGATGGTCAGGATCGGGGCGGTGATCCGCGTCTCATCGACGAAGGCGGTGCGCGCCGGGTCCCGCTCGGGATAGGCGATATCCTCGTAGACTCCGCCGCTGTCGTAGACCGTGCCGGCGAAAATGCCCGCGTGCCTGGCCCGGGGCACGCGGTTGAGCACGCCCCAGGAGAAGCCCCAGCGCCAGATCTTGTGGCTCCTTGATCCAACGTCCCCGCTGAGCAGGATGTTGGCGAAGGTCAGCGCCTGGCCCAGGGCTCTCTGGCCCCGGGCGTCGGCGGGCGAGGCGGGGGTGATGAGCACGCCGGCGCGGCCCACGCCCGCCTCGAGCAGCTTCTGAACGATCAGCCCGCCCATGGAGTGGCCGAACAGCACCGGCGCGACCCCGGTCTCCGCTTCCAGCGCGCGGGCCAGCGCGGCGATGTCGGCGACATAATCCTTCAGCCGCAGGGCCGGCAGATCGACCGGCGGGTTCTCGGCCAGCCGCTTGTCGGGTCGCAGGGTGGGGGTCTCCACCCGC
>DAORNX010000439.1:0-2453 GCA_035441225.1 Caulobacter sp. | reverse complement strand
CAGCCCGGGGCAGGTGGTGCTCTCGACCGTGCCGATCGTGCTGCTCGCCGGGGCGGCGGCGATGCTTTTGACGGTGGTGGGGAAGAAGGCGGACCACCAGTAGATTCGCTCGTCCTCGCGAAAGTGAAGATGAGTGGGAAGCGTGAAACCCGGGGACATGCACTTCAGTGCGTGTCCCCTGCCGCTTGAAGCTGCCGGGGCCACGCACCGAAGGCGGCACATGTCCCCTGCAAGGCAAAAGGGCGGGGATTGCAGGAGCTCGGAAGCGGATTGGCGGACGGTCCGCCAAGGGAGGGAGTCGACGTTGAGAGCAGTCCGGCCAACCGACATTTCTGTCGGCCGCCGAACGGATCGGAACAGCGCTATTCCTTGGACTTCGCCGCGCCCTTGGTCGCCCGCTCCACCACCGCCTTGCCGGTTTCTGTTTGAGCCAGCCCTTCCAGCATCGCGCCGAGCGCTTGACCGCCCTTCGCGCTGAACACGTCGGTGATACTGTTCATGCCCCCGGGCACGTCGCCGCCCGTCACGATCACCTTGATGTCGGCCGCGCTGAGGGCTTCAGCCTGGGCGACACCCACGGCCTGCCCGGCTTTGATCTGCTCCACCCGCACCAGGTAGGTCTGGTAGCCGTCGTTGCCGCCGATTTCCTTGGCCAGTTCGATCTGCGTGGACACCGGCGCGAGGAGCAGCAGCCGCTCGGCTTCGGCGCGGCTCTGGCCCTGTGCCAGGAGTCCCTCGGCATCGAGCTTCTGCTGCGCCAGCGTTCCCTGCGCGACCAGCTCCAGCCGTTGACGCTCGGCCTCCGCGGCGATGACCTGCTGTCGGCGCTGCCCCTCCGCCCGGATGATCGTGACCTCGCGCTCCTGTGCGGCCTGGACTTCCGCGACCCCCTTGGCGATGTCTGCGGAGCGCGTATCGGCGACCAGCTTCACATCCATCTCACGTTCGGTGGTGTCCTTCTGCGCCACCAGGACTTCCTGTTCGGCGACCTGCTTGGCGATGCCGACCTGCTTTTCCTGCTCGGCCGTCCGCATCCCGACCTGCTGCAGAGCGTCCTGCTTGTTCACTTCGACGATGCGCTCGGCCTCGATTTCCTTGGTCTGGGCAAGCTGGCTGTTCATCGCCACGGCCTCACGGCTTTCGCGGTCGATGCGGGACTTTTCCTTCGCCATGATGTTGGCGATAACCTGCGAATTGGCGCTGTCGCGGATGTCCATGAACTCGATGTTCTTGACCGTCTCGACGCCCCACGCCTGAAGCTGATTGTCCACCTGCGCGGTGAAGGCCTCGGCCAAAGTTGATCGGGCTTCGAGGATGTCTTCGAGCTTGTGGGTGGCCAGCACGTTCCGGACGGCGCCCTGAAGGATGCCGGACAGCTGATGCTGCAGCTCATCGAAGTTGGCGACCTTTTCCGCCGCCGTGTCCGACTTCGCGATCCGCATGAACGCCTGCACGTCCACGCGGAACGGAAGGCGTCCGGTGTCGTAGGCTTCGTAGTCTTTCAGGTTCACGTCAAAAATGGAGACCGGGAACTTGGTCACCAGGACGCCGATCCGGGGCAGGAAGGCCGGCCACTCATAGTAGACGTTTCCGGCTGTCTGACTGGCGCCATAGCTGACGCGGGTCCGCCCGCGTTGGACGATGTGCACTTCGTTGGTCGGGACCACCCGGCGAAGCACAATCGCGATCAGGAATCCAATGGCGAAGACGCCGAGCGCCAAGCCGCCAGCGATGAAATACATGTTTGTGTGCCCCTGCGAAGTCGGCCGGACTATGTCCGCTAACACCAGGTGGCGCAACTATCGCGGGTGGCTGCGGGGCCGCCGGTTCAACGGTTGGAGTAGCGGCGGACGCTGGCAAGCAGCCGCCGAAAAGCAAAAGCGGCGGCCCCCTCGCGAGAGCCGCCGCCTGAAGCGCGTCACAATCGGGACAGACACGTCCGGGTGTCTGTCCCTGAAGCCTGGCCACCCATCTCCCCCGAAATCTCCTGAACCTCCTCGAAGGTCCGCAGGCCTGATGACACCCGCCCCAAAGCCTTGATGGAATGGGAGCGCGGAGCGGTCGCCTTGGTCAAGGACGGGCCCTGCGGGCCCGCCGCTGCGCGGCCGCGAAGCGGTCCTTGAGCAAGTCGCCCGCCCGCGCAATGCTCCGCCAAGGCTGAAGGGCGGGGACTGCCGAAAGCTGGCGCTCTGAAGGTTCGCTAAGCGTCGAAAGCAGGCGCGGGCATACTCGCGCGCCCCCAAACGCAAAGGCGGCGGCCCCCTCGCGAGAGCCGCCGCCTGAAACGCGCTTCTGACGTTGGTGGGCCTAGCAGCCCATCTCCGCCGAGATCTCCTGAACCTCCTCGAACGTCCGCAGGCCCGGGCGCTGGGCGCAGACCAGCACGCCCATGTTGCCCGGCAGGTGCTGGTTATCGAGCATCTTTTCGTGGGCGGCGGGGATGTCGTCCCAGC
>DAORNX010000438.1:0-2453 GCA_035441225.1 Caulobacter sp. | reverse complement strand
CGGTGATCCAGACGGTGATGGGCGCGTTCATGGCCTGGGTCGAAGAGCCCCAGTTCCTCGTCGTCAGCCCGATCGCCTAGGATGGCGGGCCACCCGGGCCGCCGCCGCCGTAGTCAAAGGCCGGATCGCGCTGGGGCTTGCCCGCGCCAAAGCGGTAGCGCAGGCCGACGAACAGGCCGCGGCTGGCCCCTTTGCGGACATTGACGCCGTTCACGGCCAGACTGTCGGTGACCAGGCGGGTCTCCTGGGTGTCGAACAGGTCGGTGGCGGTCACGGTGAGGAACCATCGGTCGCCGATCTTGCGCCGATAGCCGAGGTTGGTCGTGTAGGTCGGCTCGATGTGGCCCTGCGGTGTGATCGACTTGCCGGTGACCACCAGATTGACCTGAACAAGATCGTCGGCCGTGACCTGCCAGTCGACACTGGCGCGGCCGCTGAGCGCGGCGGCGGAACGGTCGCCGCCGTAGCCCAGCGAGGCGGCGTCAATCTGGTTCCACAGCGCCGTTCCTGTGAGGTTGAGGCTAAGCGTTGGCGAGAGACTGCTGTTGGCGACAAGCTCGACGCCGCCCGACCGGCTCTCGGCCAGATTGGCCTTTGTGGTCAGCAGGACGCCGCCGCCCAGATCGACCAGCAGATCGGTGACCCCATTGTCCGTCTGCCGCCAGAAGCCGGTCGCAAGGTAGTAGGTCTTGCCCTTGCGATACTCGTAGGACAGCTCCCAGGAACGGGTCTCCGACGGCTCGAGATCGGGATTGCCCTGCCGATAGTTGTAGGCGTCGATGTAGACCAGCCAGGGATCGAGGTCGCTGGCGCCCGGGCGACGGATCCGCAGGGCGTAGCTGGCCTTCAGCCGGGACGTGTCGCTGAGCCGGTAGTCGAGGTGCAGCGAGGGATAGGCCCGGTCGTAGTCATGGCGGGTCGTCAGCCCCGTGGTCAGCAGATTGATGTCGTTCGTCGCCGCCTCGTAGCGCAGGCCTGCCAGGACCGTGAAATCGCCGAACGGCTGTTCGTAGGTCAAATAGCCAGAATAGACCGTCTCCTCGAAAATCAGGCGGTGCGAGCGGCTGGGATCGATCACCGTCGCGTCCTCGGCCGGTCCGACCGAAAGCACTGTGTCGGAGTCGTTCTCCCTGTTCTGAACGTCAAAGCCCGTCTTGAGGCGGCCGTTCCGCGGCATGGGGCGGCTGTAGTCACCCTTGAAGGTGAGGTTACTGGCGACGATCCGGCCGTCGCTGTCCTCGAATTGGCTCGGCGCGGCGGGCGACAGGGTGTCGACGCGGAAGGCCGAGTCATTGTCCGCAGCCCAGCGGTCGCGGTTCAGTTCGACCGTCAGAGTGTGGTCGTCGCCCGCGAATTCCCGCCGCCAGCTCAGGGAGCCGGAGGCGAAGAGCGACGCCCCGTCGGCCGAGCCCTTCCGGCGGATGACCCCCAGGCTTGACCCGGCGCCGTCGAAGGTTTCGGAGAGACTGTCGCTGTCAAAGTCCGGCCTGAATTGGAAGACGTTGAGCGCGCCGCTGATGCGGTTGTGGGGATCCAGGTCGTAGTCGGCAGCGATCCGGGCGTTTCCGCCCACTCCCTGCATCTCGGTCGAGCTCGTCTGCCGTTGCCGATAGACACCGCCCGGACCGGTGAGCGAGCGGTCATCGGTCCCGTCGAACCGGTTGCCGAAACGCATCAGGCTGGCGTTCGCCGACAGGGCCAGTTTCTTGCTGTTGAAAGCCCAGTTGATTCCCCCATTGAAGCGGTCCCCCGTACCGACATTGGCTCGCACTGAGCCGGATGCGCCGGCCCCGGCCCTGGCCGAACTCCGGGTCACCAGATTGATGACGCCGCCGGTTCCCTCCGGCGAGTACTGGGCGCCGGGATTGGTCAGCACCTCGACCCGCTCGATCTGGTCGGCCGGAAGCATCTGCAGCGCATCGGCGCGGCCCTGACCCTGCATGATGCTCGACGGCTTGCCGTCGATCAGGATGGTGACGCCGGGGTCCCCGCGCAGTTTGACGTTGCCCTCCATGTCGACCTCGACCGAGGGAACGCGTCTCAGGGCGTCGGCGATCGAGCCGCTGGTGGCCTGAAGATCGCCCTGTACGCTGTAGCTGCGGCGGTCGATGGAGCTTTTCATTGGCGTGTCGTCCGCCTTGACCACCACCCCCTGGACCGTGGTTGAGCCATCACCGGCGGGCGGCGCCTTGGGCGCGGGCGCGGTCTGAGCTTCGCCCACCGACGCCGCCATCAACGCGGCCATCAGGCCAACCCGCGCGGGGATCCTGTTTCTGTCACGCAACCTGAAGGCCCCCGCTTCCATACGGCGACCTAAGCGTGTTTGCTCAAGCAGGCAAAAGAAAGACCGTTTCAGGGTCCACCCACGCGTCAGCCGCCGGGCGGCGTGGCGCCGGTGGCCGGCCTGTAGGTGAAGTCGAAGTTTGTCGCCCAGGTCTTGCCGCCGTCGGTCG
>DAORNX010000437.1:0-2463 GCA_035441225.1 Caulobacter sp. | reverse complement strand
TGCCTGGCCGGTTGGAGCGCCGAGAGGGCCGCCCGGTCCAGCGCGCTGCCGACGAGGCCGCCGATCGCCGCGCCAAGCCCGCCTCCGAGCGCGCGGCCGAGGCCGCCGAGGATCACCTGGGCCATGTCAGTCGCTCACATTGGGAAAGGAAAAGGCGTGGGCCAGCCGACGCCGCCACCAGGACTCCAGCCAGCTCTCTACGACCGCTCGGCCCCAGTAGGCGTGGATCATGCGCGGGGCGGGATCTTCAGGCCGGGCTGCCGACAGGATGGCGCAGTGCTTGAGGCAGGCGCCGGGACTCATGCGGAACAGCAACACGTCCCCGGGCCGGAGCCGGTCGACCGGCGCCTCGACAAGATGCCGCCGGGCGGCCTCGAGCAGGGTTTCGCGCCCGCCGGTCTCGGCCCAGTCCGGGCGATAGGGCGGCGGCGTCTCGGGCTCCTCCCCGACCAGCTCCCGCCAGACCCCTCGCACCAGGCCCAGACAGTCGCAGCCGGCCCCCTTCACGGAAGCCTGGTGCCGGTAGGGCGTACCGATCCATCCCCGCGCGGCGACGACGATGGCGTTCCTATCCACGCCGGGATTTCCCGTCATGGCGCTCTCCGCGCGCCGGATAGACGGCCAGAAAATCTTCCCCTGGGATGGTTGGAAACCCCCGGAAGTTCAGGGTGTTACCGAAGCGATCTGAACAGGTGCGCCAACGTTTGTCGCAGCCCTCGGCGAAGGCCGGATGATCAGCCGCGACGGCGCACCGGTGATCGCCGAGATTGGCGTCGCACAGCCGGCCGAAGGCGCGGCCGGCGGTTCTGTCGAGCGCCGCCAGCGGCCCGTCGATTTCGGCCAGGAAGGCGTCGCCCTCGCGTTTCACCCGGGTGATGGCCCCGGCCCACAGCGGCGCCGCCAGCGTCGGCTCGCGCCAGTCGACCCGGCGACAGACCACGGCGGAACCGTCGTACAGACCGGCGTCGAGGTCCGCCGCCGCCAGCGCCTCGCTGTCCAGCGCCCCGCGGACGGACGCGCCGCCGGGCGCGAAACCCGATCTCAGATCGCTGGCCCCGGCGGTCCATCCGCTCGTCGCCCGGCAGATCACCCCGTCATGGAGCAGGTCCTCGTCATGATCGGTGAAGCCCAGCCGTGTCCCGTCCGGGCGGGTCAGCAGCCAGACATGGGCCAGGGTGGCCGCGCCGGACTCGATCCGGTCGGCCAGGGCGGCGGGGATGGATTTCATCGTTCAGATCCGCAGCTCGATCAGCGGCGCGGCGATCACCCGCCCGGCCGCGAAACTGTCCAGCGTCACGTCGATGCGGTCGGCGTCGAAGCGCACGGGCGTGTCGAATTCGAAGCCGGCCGTGAGCACGGCGTTCAGCCCCGGCGGCGTGGTGAAGGTCACCCGGCCCGTCGTGGCGTCGAGGGTGAAGGCCGCCGTCTCGCTGCCGTCGATGGCCACGCGGACGCTGCCGGCCACCGGCTTGGCGATCGGGCGGCCGAGATCGCCGTAGGCCTTGGTCAGGAGGAATTCGCTCGTTTCCCCATCGCCCAGGCCCAGCATCTGGTCGATGGGCGAGACGGGCGCCGACGGGGCGCACGACTTGAAATCGGCGAAGTCGCGGAAACGAAAGCCGTACAGCTGGCCCCGCCGGGCCTCGAAGAAGGTGATCAGCGCCGCCGCGTCGTCCAGCGACCGAAGGCCGGCGCCGATCAGATAGCGTCGTCGGCCATGGGCCCAGGGCGTCGACCGCCGCTCGAAGCCGGAGGCGAGGGTGACGATCTCGGTGCGGCGCTCGACCCCGCCGGTCGAACCGAACGCCAGCCGCGCCGGCAGGCGGACTTCATGAAAGGACATGACAAATCCCTAATCGGGCCGCCCCTACCCTTCCGCCGAACACGGGTTTACGGTCCGGGGAGGGCTGGAGAGACTCACATGGACTGGAAGACGCTGTTCTTTTCGCCGGACGGCCGTATCGGCCGGTCGGCCTTCTGGATCGGCTGGCTGGTGTTGTTGGGCGTCAACGTGGTGCTGGGCTGGATTCCGCTGATCGGCTGGGCCCTGAGCCTGGTGACGATCTACTGCAACGTCTGCGTGGTTTCGAAGCGGCTCCACGACATGGGCCGCAGCGGCTTCCTGCAGGTCTGGCCGATCGTGCTGTGCACGGTGCTGTGCGTCGGCGCCCTGGGCCTCGCGGCGGGGCCGGCGATCATGGCCGGCATTTCGAACGCCGACGATGCGGCGATCACGGCGGCGGTGATGGCGGGCGTCGGCGGCATGCTGCTGGCCTTCCTGGCCGCCTTCGTGATCGGCTTTGGCTTCCTGCTGTGGGTCGGCATCTCGAACGGCGAGCCGGGCGAGAACCGCTACGGCCCGGCGCCGCGGCAGCCGGCGATCGCCTGATCCCTGCCCGGCGCGCGGCCGCGACTGACGCCTAGCTGGCGTTGGCCGCGGCGGCGCCGATGATGGCCAGGAAT
>DAORNX010000436.1:0-2474 GCA_035441225.1 Caulobacter sp. | reverse complement strand
GGCCTTCATCGGCGGCCTTTCGGCGGACCCGCGCCGCTTCGAGCAGGCGCACCTCGCACTCGGCTTTGCCGCGCCGCGCGCGCTCGCGCCCACGGCCAGGATGGCGAGCACGAACGCGGCGCGAAGCCGGAGCCGGCTTCGAAGCGAATTCCTCAAGGCGTCGGCCGTCTTGTCAGGGCGCGGAGATCGGGGAGATCTTCGCGCCCTCCAGCCCCGTGCCGGCCATCAGGCCCCGTTGCCCGAAGGCGATGGCGTAGACGTCCTGGGTAAGGGTTGTCGTGTTCAGCGTCCGCGCGAAGCCCTCGTCGATGAACACGACGCTTGGCCCCGTCCCGATCGACCATCCGTCACTGACATGCAGGTAGTCGAGCGACGACCGGGTCATGAAGAAGAGCGCGTAGCTGTAGGTCTGGGCGCCAGCCTGCAACCCGTAGGACGCCGCCGTGATGCGGTAGTAGCGCGCCGGCTCGCCGACGGTCTGGAGAACGCCCTTGCCGGTCTGGCCGCCCACCAGAAGGCCCGCCTTGGCGATACTGGGGAAGATCAGGACGGCCCGGGCACGTTGGCCCAGTTCGCGGGCCTTGGCGTTGGCCGCGTAGAGGCGCGCAAGCGCGGCGTCGGCCTCTCCGTCGAGGGCCGGGCCGGCGTTCGCCGTCGCCGGCAGACAGGCCGCGCCGGCGACGAGAAGGCCGGACGCCAACTGCCGGCGGGTCAGCGATCGGCTGTCTGGATTCGATGCGGTCACGGTTGGAGTCCCCTTGACGAGATGGTCGACAGGTTGGGCCGCCCCTGGACGGAGCATCGTCCCAATTCGTCGGCAGAGCGTATCCGCCAAATCCTCGAAGACTATTAGGTCATTACCCCATTACCATTTCAGGTAGCTCCGGACCGGTTCTTTGCCTGGAAAGACCTTGAAACCCGCCGTCAGGACGAAACTCCCCAAAGCCATGGCAACGGGCAGAATCATGCCTGATGTTCCGGGTAAGGGGCGCCAACGCCCTTCTGCGCCGCCGATTCCGTCGCCTGGTCGCCCACAATGGGTCACGCCCGGAACCGCCTAATGAACAGTTGCCCAGAAAATTCTGGTGGGATTCCCCTGCTGATCGATGTCCCGGAGACTTCTTTTACAGTTGTTCAAGATGTAGTTCGCGGGAATGGGGTGAATACCTGATATTAAAGACCTGAGACACCAGTAACTTCGGTGAGGTCGCGTGGCGAGGCCGACTCCACGACCCCGCACGCCAGCATTCGCGCCGAACCCATTGCGCCGTTCGGTCCCGCAGGAGGTCGAGATGGATAGTCAGTTTCAGGTCGGGCGCCGCCGCAAGGCGCGCGCCACCGTCGCGGTCGCCGTGGCGGCCGGCGGCCTCGCGATGGCGGCGCCCGCTCTCGCGAGCGAGTACGGCCTCTCGCCCTATGCGCTGGGCTCCCAGACCTCGATGGCCGGCTTCACGCCGCCGCCCGGAATCTTCGTGACCGACACGGTCATCAGCTACCAGGGCGACGCGGACGATACGCTGCAGCTTCCGCTCGGCGCCCGCCTGGCCGCCGGCGTCGACGAGGAAGTGCTGGTCAACGCCCTGACGATCGCCGTGTTTCCGGACGTCCGGCTCGGCAGTGGCCAGATCGGCTTCGCGGCGACCCTGCCCTATGGCCGGGTCGGGGTCGATGCGGCCGCGACCTTCGTCGGCCCGCTCGGCCTGCCGGGCGGCGCCGCCTCGGACGAGGAAACCGCCATCGGCGATCTGCAGCTGGCCGCCCTGATCGGCTGGAAGGACGGAGTCCACAACTGGAACCTGAGCGGCGCCCTGGTGCTGCCGACCGGTGAGTACGACTCGGCCCGGCTGGCCAACGTCGGCCTGAACCGGACCGCCTTCGACGCCAAGGGCGCCTACACCTACATGAACCCGGGCACCGGACGCGAATTCTCGGCCGGCGCCGGCTTCACCTTCAACGGCGAGAACAAGGACACCGACTACCAGAGCGGGACGGATTTCCACCTGGAAGGGTCCTTCACCCAGCATCTTCCGTCTGGCTGGGCGTTGGGGGTCGGTGGCTATTTCTACCAGCAGATCACCGGTGACTCGGGGTCGGGCGCCAGGCTTGGCGACTTCAAGGGGCGAGTGGGCGCCTTGGGACCGATGGTCAGCTACACCTTCATGATCGGCCCCGCGCCGGTGCAGCTCAGCGGCCGCTGGTACCGGGAATTCGGCGCCGAGAACCGGGCCGAGGGCGACACCGTGATGTTCGGCGTTTCCATGCCCATCGCCGCCTTTGGCGCGCCCCCCGCGAACTGATCGAACCCACTGAGGCGGACAGCCGGGGAAGCCCCCGGCGAACCCGGCCGGGAGAACACCATGACCAATCAAAACAACAACAATTCCAAGTCGGACGGGCCTTCGCGCCGGGGACTCCTGTCGATGATCCCCGCCGGCGTGGCCGCCGCCTCGATCGTCGCCGCCTCGGGCGCTCCG
>DAORNX010000435.1:0-2476 GCA_035441225.1 Caulobacter sp. | reverse complement strand
CGACCTCGCGCCAGGCGATGGCCGCTTCCAGCAGCCGCGCGCCGCGGTCCTTGACGCCGATCCGCCCGGCGGCGACGTCGGCGCCGCGAGCCTCGTTGATCAGCAGCCGCAGATCGAGCAGCTCCAGCAGCGTCTGGTCGCCACCGGTCAGGCCATCCCGCCAGACGCCGGCGACAGGCTCGCCCCCGAGAAAACGACGCAACTCACGACCGAACTCGAACATGCGGCGCCTGCTCCCCGGCGAATTCCGTCCCGACCCGGAACACCCGGCGGGCGGTCTTCAGGAGAGGAGCAAAGCCCGGTCCCAAGCCGTTAACAAGCCATTAACTTTGCCGGTATGGTTAACGCGACGCCTTAAACGTCAGATCGGCGGGACCTGCGCCACACAGGCGGCCAGCCGGGCCTTCGCGCCGGGGTCACCGGCGGCCAGCAGGGGCTTGATCCTCGCCCGTTCGGTCTTCTGGTCGGCCTCGGCCTGGGCCGAGGACAGGCCCGCCAGCCGCGCCGCGTCCATCGCCGCGAACGACCAGAACATGGCGTGGTCGAACTCAGGCTCGGCCGGGATCCCGGTGACGGGGTCCTTGTGCAGCTCCGACGCCGCCTGGGTCAGGGCGGCGCAGTCCAGGCTCTCGGGCCAGGGCGGCGGGGCGGCCGGGGCGGCGGCGAACAGGACGGTGATCGTCAGCACCATGACGGGAGAGAGCACGGCGGGCCTCCATTGCACCCGTCATGCAGACCATCGCCGGCCGGCGCGCGCATGCCCCAAACCGGGGGCTAGCCTCGCTCCCGGGTCCGCAGGAACTGCAGGTCGGGGTAGCGTTCGGCCACGTAGTTGATCTCCCAGGCCGACTTGCCGAGAAACACCGGGGAATTGTCGATGTCCTCGGCCATGGCCGTGCGGTGGGTGCTGGCGAAGGTCTCGATGCTGGCGGCGGATCCCGACAGCCAGCGGGCTTCGGCATAGGGGGCCGGCTCGAACACCACGTCCAGCTGGTATTCGTTCGACAGCCGGTCGGCCATCACCTCGAACTGCAGCTGGCCGACAGCGCCGACGATGAAGTCCGAGCCAAGAATCGGGCGGAACAGCTGGGTCACCCCCTCCTCCGCCAGGCCTTCCAGCGCCTTCTTCAGATGCTTGGCCTTGAGCGGATCCTTGACCCGCACGCGCTGGAGGATTTCCGGCGCGAAGTTGGGCAGGCCGGCGAAGCGCACCGTGCCGCTCTCCGACAGGCTCTCGCCGACCCGCAGCACGCCGTGGTTGGGAATGCCGATGACGTCGCCGGCGTAGGCTTCCTCCGCCAGCTCGCGGTCCGAGGCGAAGAACATGATCGGCGCGTTGATGCTCATCTGCTTGCCCGGCGCCTCGCCGCGCACGCCGGTCGAGAAAGTCTTCAGCTTCATGCCGCGAACGAACCTGCCGCTGGTCAGCTTGAAGAAGGCGATCCGGTCGCGGTGGTTGGGGTCCATGTTTGCCTGGACCTTGAACACGAAGCCGGTGACCTCGGGATCGCCGGGCGCGACATGGGTGTCGGCGCCGGCGCGCTGGGCGTTGCGCGGCCGGGGCGGCGGAGCATAGGCGGCCAGGGTCGCGAGCAGCTCGTCGACGCCGAAGTGGCGCAGGGCCGAGCCGAAGATCACCGGCGTCATGTGCCCCTCGAGGAAGGCCTGCGGGTCGAACGGCCTGGACGCCTCCTGGACCAGCATGGCGCCCTCCTCCAGCTCGTCGCGTTCGTCGGGCGACAGCAGGGCGTCGATGGCGTTCGACCTGAATGGCACGGGCGCGGGGTGGCCGTCCTCGCGGTTCTTGCCGAAGGGGATCAGCGTCTGGTGGCGCAGATCCATCATGCCCTTGAACCGCCCGCCCGACCCGGCCGGCCAGTAGAGCGGCGCGGGGTCCAGCGCCAGCTTGCCGGCGATCTCGTCCAGCAGGGCGAACGGGTCCTGGGCCTCGCGGTCCATCTTGTTGATGAAGGTGACGATCGGGATGTCGCGCAGGCGGCAGACCTCGAACAGCTTCAGGGTCTGGGGCTCGATGCCCTTGGCCGCGTCCAGCACCATGACGGCGGCGTCGGCGGCGGTCAGGGTGCGGTAGGTGTCTTCCGAGAAGTCCTCGTGGCCCGGCGTGTCGAGCAGGTTGAACATCAGGCCGGCGTGGTCGAACGTCATGACGCTGGCGCTGACCGAGATGCCGCGCTCGCGCTCGATCTTCATCCAGTCCGACCGGGTGCGGCGGTTCTCCCCGCGGGCGCGCACGGCCCCGGCCGCCCGGATGGCCCCGCCGGCCAGCAGCAGGTTCTCGGTCAGGGTCGTCTTGCCGGCGTCAGGATGGCTGATGATGGCGAAGGTGCGTCGGCGCGCGGCTTCGAGGGCGGTGGCGTTGGACATGGCGGCGGGGGTAGCGGTCCGGCCGGCGTTTGTCACGCGTCGGGCGACGCCTCATCCCCGGCGTCGGGGGCGGGCGTGGCCAACTGGCCCC
>DAORNX010000434.1:0-2483 GCA_035441225.1 Caulobacter sp. | reverse complement strand
GGTGCCGCACCCGGTGTTCGGCGAGGTCAGCATGCAGAACGCCTTTCCCAGGCTGACCGACACGCCGGGCGCCGTGCGCTGGCCGGGCCCCGCCCTGGGCGAACACACCGACGCGGTGCTGGCCGCGCGCGCCGGGCTGTCGCCGGACGAGCTGAAGGACCTGCGCGCGCGGGGCGTGATCTAGGTCCAATCGGCGTTCAGCGCGCGTGAGCCGCCAAGGGCTCCGAATGTTCCCGCGAAGGCGGGAACCCAGGCGGTGCTACAGGTCTGGACGCGCGGCTTCGCCGGCCACCAGGGCTTGGGTCCCCGCCTTCGCGGGGACAATCGGTGAGAAAACGACCCCGGATCGCGAGCGTCGATTCGCCTAGGCCGCGGTCAGCACCCGGTTCAGCTCCTGGCCGAGGGTCTCGAGATTGACCGGCTTTCGCACCACAGGCGCGTCCCGGTAGCGATCACCGCCGCCGGTCTCCTCGTAGCCGGTGCAGAAGACGAACGGAATGCCGCGCGCCCGCAGCAGATCGGCCAGCGGGAAGACCAGCTTTCCGGCCAGGTTGATGTCGAGGATGGCCGCGTCCGGCTGGCGTTCGCCGGCCAGCAGGTCGAGGGCCTCGTCGGTGGTGGTGGCCGGTCCCAGCACGTCCCAGCCGACCGCCGCCAGCCCGTTGCACAACTCCATCGCCACCAGAACCTCGTCCTCGACGACCAGGATCAGGCCCTGGGTGACCGGCTCGCCCGAAGAGGGGCCCTTGCCGCCGCGGGGCGCGCTCCTTGAAGCGGGAGCGGCGCGGAAATTCCGGCCCGGCAGCACCACCGTGAAGCACAGGCCCGTCGCACGCCAGTCGATCGACACCTGTCCGCCCAGTTGTCGCGTGGTGACCTCGGACACCAGGGTCGAGCCGAACCCCCGGGCGCCGGGCTCGGCCACCGGCGGGCCGCCGGATTCAGTCCAGGTCAGCTGCAGCTGGCCGTCGGGCAGGACGCGCCAGTCGACCCTGACCTGCCCCGCCTCGGTCGACAGGCCGCCGTACTTGACCGCATTGGTGGCCAGCTCGTGGATCAGCAGGCTGATCGGCTGGACGGCGTCGGGGGCCAGGGAGATCGCCGGCCCGTCGAGCCGGACCTGGCCCGGTCGCTGGTAGGCGGCGGTCTCGTCGGTCACCACCTGCGTCAGGTCGGCGCCCTGCCAGCGATTGCGCGAGAGCAGCGAATGGGCCCGGGCCAGGGCCGCGACCCGCCCGCGAACGGCGGTGACGAAGGCCTCCTTGGTCGGGGCGCGGGTCAGGGAGACCAGCGCCTGGACCACGGCCAGGGCGTTCTTGGCCCGGTGATCGACTTCGCGGGCGAGGAGCAGGCGGGCCTCTTCGTTGGCCCTGCGCTCGGTGATGTCGCGCAGGATCACGGTCGCCAGCTGCTCGCCGCCGACTTCGGTCTGGGAGATCGAGGCCTCGACCGGAAATTCCTCGCCGGACGCGCGCACGCCACTGATCGCGCCCAGGGCGCCCATGCGGCGGCTGGTGACCCCCGTCTCCCGGAACCGGCGGATATGGGCGTCGTGGCCGTCGCGGAAGCGCTCGGGGATGAACTGGGAAATCGGCCGGCCGATCGCCTCCGCCGCGTCGACCTCGAACATGCGCTCGGCCGCGGGGTTGAACAGGACAATCCGTTGCTGGCCGTCGATGGTGATCAGGGCGTCCATCGCCGAGTTGACGATGCCCTCCATGCGGCGCCGGCTTTCCTGCAGCGCGTCGTCCGACCGCTTGCGTTCGGTGATGTCGCGCAGGATGACCGTCGACAGCCGTTCGCCCCCGACCTCGACCTGCGAGATCGAGGCCTCGATGGGGAATTCCTGGCCATTGCCGCGCAGGCCGCTGATGGCGCCCAGCGAGCCCATCTGACGGCTGGTGACGCCGGTGGCGGCGAACCGCCGGATGTGGTCGCCGTGGGCCGGACGGTGGCGCTCGGGGATGAACCGGGCGATCGGCTCTCCCATGGCCTCTTCGCTGGTGACGCCGAACATGTGCTCGGCGGCCGGGTTGAACAGGACGATCCGCTGCCGGTCGTCGACCGTGATGATCGCGTCCATGGCCGAGGCGACGATACCCTCCAGCCGGAGCCTGGTTTCGGCGGCGTCCGGCGCCGGACGGGGCGATCCGTCATGCCTGCGATCTGTCATCCCGCTTGACTCCCGTACTGAACATGGGGTGCGTCATCATGCGCGACCGGTCGCTTCGGCCAGCGCATGAACGATCTGGTGGACGTTGTAGGGCTTGCGGACCACCGGGGCGTCGAAGCCCTCCGGCGCGCCGCGCTCGCCGTAGCCGGTGGCGAAGACGAACGGGGTGCCGCGCGCGTGCAGGGCGGCGGCCAGGGGCCCGACCGACTCGCCGTTGAGATTGGCGTCCAGCACCGCCGCGTCGATCGGCCGGTCGAGCATGGCCATCGCCTCGCCCAGTTCCGCGGCGCTGCCGGCGATGACCGCCCCC
>DAORNX010000433.1:0-2484 GCA_035441225.1 Caulobacter sp. | reverse complement strand
CCCTGGAACTGGCCGGTGAACCAGATCGCCTGCAAGGTCGCCCCGGCGCTGGCCGTCGGCTGCACCATGGTGCTCAAGCCGTCCGAGATCGCGCCGTTCTCGGCCTACATCTGGACCGAGATCCTGCATGCCGCCGGCGTGCCGGCCGGGGTGTTCAACCTGGTCAACGGCGACGGCCCGACCGTCGGCGCGGCCATCTCCAGCCATCCCGAGATCGACATGGTCTCGTTCACCGGCTCGACCCGCGCCGGCATCGAGGTGGCCCGCAACGCCGCCCCGACCGTCAAGCGCGTGGCCCAGGAACTCGGCGGCAAGAGCCCCAACATCATCCTCGATGACGCCGACTTCCAGGCGGCCGTCACGGGCGGCGTGCGCTCGGTGATGATGAACTCGGGCCAGTCCTGCAACGCCCCGACCCGCATGCTGGTCCCCGGCAAGCGCATGGACGAGGTGATCGCCATCGCCAAGGCGGCCGCCGAGTCGACCACCGTCGGCGACCCCAAGGGCAACGCCCAGATGGGTCCGGTGGTCTCCGAGGTGCAGTTCAACAAGATCCAGGGCCTGATCCAGAAGGGCATCGACGAGGGCGCGACCCTGGTCACCGGCGGCGTCGGCCGGCCGGAAGGCCTCGACAAGGGCTACTTCGTCAAGCCGACGATCTTCGCCAACGTGACCAACGACATGACCATCGCCAAGGAAGAGATCTTCGGCCCGGTCGTCTCGATCATCGGCTACAACAGCGTCGATGAAGCGGTGAAGGTCGGCAACGACACCGAGTACGGCCTGGCGGCCTACGTCTCGGGCACGGACGTCGAGCAGTTGCACAAGGTGGCCGGCAAGCTGCGCGCCGGCCAGGTCAGCATCAACGGCGGCGGCGGGGACCTGATGGCGCCCTTCGGCGGCTACAAGATGAGCGGCAACGGCCGCGAGTGGGGCGACTACGGCTTCCACGAGTTCCTCGAGACCAAGGCCATGCTCGGCTACAACCCGGCCCAGGCTGCGGAGTAGGGATTGCGTGGTTCGACACGCGCTTCGCGCTGCTCACCATGACGTACACAGAGCTACGTCATCCTGAGCAGGCCGCGCCGCGGCCGTGTCAAAGGACGCGCTGAGACTGCAAAGGGTCGCCGGATCGCTCCGGCGGCCCTTTTTCTTTGCGGCCGCCTTGTGCATCCTAGGACCGCCAGCGTCCGGCAGAGGCGCGGCAGGACAGGAAACCGATGACCGACCTCAGCCAGATCCAATCCGTCGCCGACGTGGCGCGTGTCCAGGCCAGCCTGCGGCCGGAGGCCGAGGCCATCTGGTTCGAGGGAAGGGTGACCACCTTCGGAGACCTGGACCGTGAGTCGAACCGGTGCGCCCAGGCGCTTCTGGCCCAGGGCCTCCAGCCCGGCGACCGGGTCGGGGTGCTGGCCAAGAACATCGACGACTTCTTCGTGCTGTGGATGGGCTGCCTGAAGGCGCGGGTCACGCTGGCGCCGGTCAACTGGCGGCTGGCCCCGCCGGAGATCGCCTTCATCCTCAAGGACGCGGCCGCGAAGCTCCTGGTGGTCGGGGCGGACTTCGCCGGGGTGGTCGACATGATCGTCGGCGACCTGCCCGACATCCGCGGCCTGGTGCAGTTCGAGCCGGGCCACCCGCGCTGGCCGGCCTTCCGCGACTGGATCGGCGGCCACCCGGCCGAGGACCCGCGCCTGCCGGCTGACCCGGACGACGACGTGATCCAGCTCTACACCAGCGGCACGACCGGCCTGCCCAAGGGCGTGCAGCTGACCCAGGACAACTTCCTCACCCTGTTCGCCCTGGCGCTCGAAGCCGGCTGGGCCAAATACGAGACGGGCAAGACCAACCTCGTGGTGATGCCGCTGTTCCACGTGGCCGGGACCAACTGCGGCCTGCTGGCCCTGCTGCAGGGCGTGCGCAACATCCTGACCCGCGAGGTCAGCGCCGCCGAGATCATCGAACGGCTGCAGGACAAGCAGGTCGCCTACGCCTTCCTCGCCCCGACGATCATCAACATGCTGCTGCAGACCCCGGGGGTGGAACACGCCGACTTCAGCCGCCTCGAGCGCATCTTCTACGGCGCCTCGCCGATCTCCGAGGCCGTGCTGCGCGAGGCCCAGGAGCGGTTCGCCTGCGACTTCACCCAGCTCTACGGCCTGACCGAGACGATCGGCGGGGCCACCTACCTGCCGCCCGAGGACCATACGCCCGAGCGCGACAAGCTGCGCTCCTGCGGCAAGCCCTGGCCGGGTTTCGAGGTGCGGGTGATCACCCCGACCGGCGAGGTCGGCGGCCCGAGCGAGGTCGGCGAGATCCAGATCCGCGCCCGGGGCGTGATGAAGGGCTACTGGAACCGGCCGGAGGCCACGGCCGAGGCGGTCTGCCCGCAGGGCTGGTTCTCCAGCGGCGACGCCGGCTATTTCGATGACGAGGGCTACCTCTACATCTACGACCGGGTGAAGGACATGATCGTCAGCGGCG
>DAORNX010000432.1:0-2491 GCA_035441225.1 Caulobacter sp. | reverse complement strand
AGCCAGGGCATCGTTCAGGGCACCTACGAGACCTTCGTCGAGGTGGGCCGCCAGCATTTCGGCGGCGACCTGACCGGCAAATGGATCCTCACCGGGGGCCTCGGCGGCATGGGCGGGGCCCAGCCGCTGGCCGCGACCATGGCCGGCGCCTCGATGCTGGCCGTCGAATGCCAGCGCCGCTGCATCGAGCGGCGGCTGGAGACCCGCTATCTCGACGAGGCCACCGAGGATCTCGACGACGCCCTCGCGCGCATCGACAGGGCGACGAAGGAAGGTCGGGCCCTGTCCGTCGGCCTGCTGGGCAACGCGGCCGAGGTGTTCCCCGAACTGGTGCGGCGCGGTGTTCGGCCGGACGTCGTCACCGACCAGACCAGCGCCCATGACACGATCAACGGTTATCTGCCGAAGGGCTGGACCGTCGAGCGCTGGGAGCAGGCGCGGCTCAGCGATCCGGCGTCGGTCGACCGGGCCGCGCGCGCGTCGATCATGCCCCACGTCCAGGCCATGCTGGATTTCCACGGCATGGGAATCCCGGTGCTCGACTACGGCAACAACATCCGCCAGGTGGCGAAGGACGAGGGGCTCGAGCACGCCTTCGACTTCCCGGGCTTCGTGCCGGCCTACATCCGCCCGCTGTTCTGCCGCGGTGTCGGCCCGTTCCGCTGGGCGGCCCTGTCGGGCGATCCGGAGGACATCTACAGGACCGACGCGGCGATGAAGCGTCTGTTTCCGGACAATGTGCATCTGCACCGCTGGCTCGACATGGCCCGGGACCGGATCGCGTTCCAGGGCCTGCCCGCGCGGATCTGCTGGATCGGCCTGGGCGACCGCCACCGGGCCGGGCTGATGTTCAACGAGATGGTCGCCAGCGGCGAGCTGAAGGCCCCGATCGTCATCGGCCGCGACCATCTGGACAGCGGCTCGGTGGCCAGCCCCAACCGCGAGACCGAAGGCATGATCGACGGCTCCGACGCGGTCAGCGACTGGCCGCTGCTCAACGCCCTGCTCAACACGGCGGGCGGCGCGACCTGGGTGTCGCTGCACCACGGCGGCGGGGTCGGCATGGGCTACAGTCAACATGCCGGGGTGGTCATTGTCGCCGACGGTACGCCGGAAGCCGCCCGGCGGCTGGAGCGGGTGCTGTGGAATGATCCGGGCACGGGCGTCATGCGCCATGCCGACGCGGGCTACGACATCGCCGTCGACTGCGCCCGCGAGCAGGGCCTCGACCTGCCGAGCCTGGAGGCCGGGCGATGATCCCGGCGATTGTCCTTGGCGACGCCGGCATCGATCTGGAGACCGTCCGCCGGGCGATGGCGGGGCCGGTGTCGACGGCCCTGAGCGACGGCGCCCGGCAGGCGATCGCCCGCTCCGCCGCCGCGATCGAGGCGATCCTGGCCGACGGCCGCACGGTCTATGGCGTCAACACCGGCTTCGGCCTGCTGGCGAAGAAGACCATCGCCCCGGACCATCTGACCGAGCTGCAGCGCAATCTGATCCTGTCGCACTGCTGCGGCGTCGGCGCGCCGCTGCCGGACGACGTGGTGCGGCTGATCCTGCTGCTGAAGATCGCCGGCCTGTCGCGCGGCTTTTCAGGCGTGCGGCCCGAACTGATCGCCATGCTGCAGCGGCTTCTGGAGCGCGACGTCCTGCCGGTGATCCCGGAAAAGGGTTCGGTCGGGGCCTCGGGCGACCTGGCGCCGCTGGCGCATCTGGCCTCCACCCTGATCGGCGTCGGCGAGCTGAAAGTGGCGGGCAAGGTCGTTCCGGCGACGGACGGGCTGAGGGCCGCCGGACTGGAGCCGATCGTGCTGCGCGCCAAGGAGGGTCTGGCGCTGATCAACGGCACCCAGGTGTCCACCGCGCTGGCGCTGAAGGGGCTGGTGCTGGCCCGTCGGATTTTCGAAGCCGCCCTCGTCGCCGGCGCCCTGAGCGTCGACGCCCTGGCCGGCAGCGACGTTCCGTTCGATCCGCGCATCCACGCCGCCCGGGGCCAGCCCGGCCAGATCGAGGTCGCGCGCTGTCTGCGCACGCTCCTGGACGGAAGCCGGATCCGCGCCAGCCACGCCGACTGCGACCGGGTGCAGGACCCCTACAGCCTTCGCTGCCAGCCGCAGGTGATGGGTGCGGCGCTCGACCTGCTCACCAACGCCGAGCGAACCCTGCTGATTGAGGCCGGCGCGGTGACCGACAACCCGCTGGTGTTCGCCGACACAGGCGAGGCCCTGTCCGGCGGCAACTTCCACGCCGAGCCGGTGGCCTTCGCGGCCGACGCCCTGGCCTTGGCCCTGGCCGAGATCGGCTCGCTCAGCGAGCGGAGGACGGCCCTCCTGGTCGACCCGGCGATGAGCGGGCTGCCGGCCTTCCTGGTGGCCGGGAGCGGGGTCAATTCCGGCTTCATGATCGCCCAGGTCACCGCCGCCGCCCTGGTCAGCGAGAACAAGGGCCTCAGCCACCCGTCCAGCACCGACAGCCTGCCGACCAGCGCCAA
>DAORNX010000431.1:0-2498 GCA_035441225.1 Caulobacter sp. | reverse complement strand
CGATGTTCTCCTTCAGCAGCCCCTCGCGCATCATCAGGCCGAGATTGCGCCGCGCGCGCCGCCAGGGGGCGTCGGCGCCCTTGTAGACGATGTGGCGCAGGTCATTCAGTCGGCCGGGGGCGGCGGGCTTGCCGGCCTTGATCCAGTCGTCGCGGCTGACGCCGCCCTTCCAGGCGCGGGTGGTGAATCCGAGGATCTCGGTCTTGACCGCGCAGCGCTCCAGGGTCCGGGCCAGGATGTCGGCGCAGACGGCCGCCACCATGATCGGCCGGCCGCGCATCGAGCCGGAATTGTCGATCAGCAGGGTAACGACCGTGTCGCGGAACTCGGTGTCCTCTTCCTGCTTGAACGACAGCGGCGCGGTCGGGTCGGTGATGATCCGCGGCAGGCGGGCGACGTCGAGCATGCCCTCTTCGAGGTCGAAGCTCCAGGAGCGGTTCTGTTGCGCCATCAGCCGCCGCTGCAGCTTGTTCGCCAGGCGCGACACAACGCTCGACAGGCTGGCCAGCTGCTGGTCGAGATAGGCCCGCAGCCGGGTCAGCTCCTCGGCGTCGCACAGCTCCTCCGCCCCGACCACTTCGTCATGGGCGCTGGTGAAGACCTTGTAGGGCGGCTCGGGCTGTCCGCTGTCCTTGATGTCCGGCCGGGCCGGCTTGGCGCCGTCGCCCATCTCGGGCGCCTCGTCGCTCATCTCGGTGGCCTCGTCCTCGGACTCGACCATCTGCTCCTCGCCGTCCTGCGAGTCGCTGTCCGAGCCGTCGGTCTCCTCCATAGAGGCGCCGTCGGGAGTCTGGCCGTCACCGTCGCCGTCGTCGCTCTCGCTGCTCTGGGACTGGTCCTCGTCGCCCTCGTCCTCGTCGCCGGTCTCCGTCTGGTCGATGTCGGCGTCGCCCAGGTCGAGATCGCGCAGGATGGCGCGGGTGACCCTCCCGAAGGCGGCCTGGTCATGGATGCTGCCGGCCAACCGGTCGAGATCGGCGCCAGCCTTGGCCTCGACCTCCTCGCGGAACAGGTCGACCATCGCCCTGGCCCCGTCGGGCGGGGCGTCGCCGGTCAGCCGTTCACGCACCATCAGGGCCAGCACATCGGCCATCGGCGCGTTGGCCCGGTCCGACATCCGCGCCAGCCCCTTGCGTTCGACGCTCTGTTCGAGCACCGCGGTCAGGTTGGCCCGCACCCCGCCCAGGGCGTTGGCGCCGATCGACTCGATGCGGGACTGTTCGACGGCCTCGAAGATCGCCTGGCCCTGGGGCGAGGCGGGCCGACCCTTCGCATGGGCGGCGGGGTCATGGTGCGCCAGCCGCAGGGCCATCTGGTCGGCCATGCCGCGGATGCGCGACGCCTCCTTCGAGGTCAGGTCGCGTGGGGGATGGGGCAGCACGGCGCGGTTGCCCGACAGCGACGGGCCGTCGCCGGAAAACACCACTTCAAGGTCTGGCGTCTCGGCGAGCGAGCGGGCGGCGTGCGCAAGGGCGCGCTTGAAGGGTTCGGTCGGGCTTTCGGGCTTGTTGGCCATGCAACCGTCTTACTCCGACGACGCAACGGAATGGAAGGGCGGCGCGGTCGGGCCGGAAGGGTCCCGTCTGGCGGTCGCCGCGCGCCCGGCCCTCAGGCGGTGACGGGGCGGCGCACCGGTTCGGCCGGCAGGCGGAAACTGAAGCAGGATCCACGCCCTGGCTCGCTCTCGACCGCCATCTCTCCGCCCATCAGCTCGACCAGCTCGCGACAGATGGCCAGGCCCAGACCCGTGCCGCCGAACTGTCGCGTGGTCGAGGCGTCGAGCTGGTTGAACTTGGCGAACAGGTCGGCGACCCGCTCGGGCGCGATCCCGGCGCCGGTGTCGCTGACCGCGAACGCCAGGCCGTCGGCGGTGGCCCGGACCTGCACCGACACCCGGCCCTCGCTGGTGAACTTGACCGCGTTGGCGATCAGGTTGCCGAGCACCTGCTTGATCCGCATCGCGTCGATCCGCCAGACGCCGTCGGCCTCCGGATCGATGGCCAGGTCGAACGCCAGGCCCTTTTCGCCCGCCAAGCCGGCGAAGGTCCCGCAGACGGCGGTGACGGCGGCGCCGATGTCGGCTTCCTCGCGCTCGATCTCGAGCTTGCCGGCCTCGATCTTGGCCAGGTCGAGCACGTCGTTGAGCAGGGTCAGCAGGGTGGCGCCGGACTCGCGGATGACGGCCAGGTGCTGCCGCTGGGTTGGCGCCAGGTCGCCCCGGTCCATGATCTGGGCCATGCCGAGCACGCCGTTCATCGGCGTGCGGATCTCGTGGCTGATGTTGGCGAGGAACTGGCTCTTGGCGACGTTCGCCGCCTCCGCCCGGTCGCGGGCGAGCGTCAGGTCCTGCAGGGCCGCTTCCAGCTTGGCGTCGTTCGCGGCCAGGGTCCGCAGGGCGGTGAGCACGCGGCGCGCCAGCGCCGCCGCGGCGATGGCGAAGGCGGCGAGGAACAGGAGGATCGGTCCCAGGGCGTCCTTGAGGATGCCGGCGCCGGGCT
>DAORNX010000430.1:0-2499 GCA_035441225.1 Caulobacter sp. | reverse complement strand
ATGCTGCTGACCGGCGTCGACAACCACCGGGCCGGCGTGGCGACGATCGAGGAGATCCTGCCGCCGTCGCAGAAGGGCAAACCGGGCTACGGCCTGCAGTTCGCCCCGGGCGTCTGGACCATCGCCAGGCGGCTGAAGGCGGACGGCTACCGGACCCTGATGGTCGGCAAGTGGCACCTGGGGCACGAGAACGGCGCCTTGCCCAACTTCCACGGCTTCGACCGTTCGCTGGCGCTCGACGCCTCGGGGGCCGACAACTGGGCCGCCAAGCCCTACATGCCCTATTACGACAGCGCGCCGTGGTTCGAGGACGGCCGGCCGGCGAAGATGCCGAAGGCCTACTACTCCTCGGACATGATGGTCGACCGGCTGCAGGCCTACATCGACGAACAGCCCGCGGGCGCCCAGCCGTTCTTCGCCTATCTCGCCTTCCAGGCGGTGCACATTCCGGTCCAGGCCCCCAAGGAATATGTCGACCACTACAGGGGCCGCTTCGACGGCGGCTGGGCCGCGATGCGCAGGGCGCGAGCCGAGCGGGCCCGGGCGTTGGGCCTTCTCCCCGCCGACGCCACGATCCGCGGACTTCCGGACGACGCCCGCGACTGGGACGCGCTGACCCCGAAGGAGCGGGCCATCTACGCCCGCTCGATGGAGGTCTACGCCGGGATGATCGAGGCGATGGACGCCAACATCGGCCGGCTCATCGCGCACCTCGAGGCGCGGGGCCAGCTTGCCAACACCCTGTTCGTGGTCACCTCGGACAACGGACCGGAACCGAGCGATCCGGTGCACGCCAAGGGCATGAACCTGTGGATGGCCACCCATGGCTACCGCTGGAAGCTCGACGGTCTCGGGGGACCGGGCAGCCTGAACTTCATTGGCCGCGAGTGGGCCTCGGCGGCCTCTTCGCCGGGGCCACGCTACAAGTTCTATGCCTCGGAGGGCGGCATCCGCGTGCCGCTGATCCTGTCCGGACCCGGGGTGAAGCCGGGAACCCGCGTGGATTCACCGGCCTTCGCCATCGACATCGCCCCGACCCTGGTCGACTACGCCGCCGCGGGGGCCAGGCCGGAGGCGGTCAGCATGGACGGGCGAACGCTGCGGCCCGTGCTGAACGGAACGGCGACCGTCACCCACCCGGAGGACAGCCCCGTCGGCATCGAGGTGTCCGGCAACGCCGCCCTGTTCCGCGGCAGCCACAAGATCGTCCGGGACATGCCGCCGGTCGGCGACGGCCGGTGGCGACTCTATGACCTGTCGAAGGACCCGGGTGAAACCACCGACCTCGCCACGGCTCAGCCCGCCCTGTTCCGCCAGATGCTCGACGACTACGCCGCCTACGAGGTTCGCGTGGGCGTCCAGCCGCTTCCCGCGGGCTACACGACCGACCGCCAGCTGCTGAGCAACGCGATGGGCAAGCAACGGGCGACGATGATCATCATGGGCCTCGGCCTGGTCGGGTTGCTGGTCCTGCTGGCGGGCGGCGTCTGGCTGGGCCTGCGGCGACTCCGCCGTCGATGACCGACGACGCGCCCTACCGCCTGCACGGACTCAAGCTGTCCTACTTCACCGGCAAGCTTGAAGCCTATCTGCGCGCCAAGGGCGTGCCGTTCCGGTTCATCGAGATGGACACGGCCGATTTTCGCGCCTGCGCCCGGGCGACCGGCATCGCCCAGATGCCGCAGCTGGAGGGTCCCGACGGGCGCTGGATGACCGACACCACGGCGATCATCGCCCGGTTCGAGGCGACCGGGCCCGGCCCCGCCTTCCGGCCGACCGATCCCGCCGCCGCCTTCCTCTGCCTGTTCCTCGAGGACGCCTTCGACGAATGGCTGTGGCGGCCGGCGCTCTACTACCGCTGGGCCTTCGCCGAGGATGCGCGACTGATGGGCGGCCAGATCGCCCGGACGATGCTGAGGGACCTGCCCGGCCCCCTGTGGCTGCGGTCCCTGGTCATCCGGCGCCGCCAGCAGCGGGTCTACCTGCGGCAGGACGGCGTCACCTCGGCCACCGCGCCGGTAATCGAAGACCTCTACAGGCAGGTCCTCGCGCGACTGGAGCCGATCTTCGCCTCGCGGCCCTTTCTCTGCGGCGCGCGCCCCTGCATCGCGGATTTCGGCCTGTTCGGCGCCATGTTCCGCCACTTCGCCTCTGACCCCACGCCCGCGGCGATCATGCGGGAGACGGCGCCGAACGTGCTGGCCTGGACGGCGCGGCTCTGGGCTCTTACGCCGGAGCAGGCCGCCGCGGCGGCGCCGGTGGAGACCGTTCCGGCAGACCTCGATCCTCTGCTGAGGCTGGCGGCCGACGATCACCTGACCGAACTGGCGGTCAACGCCGAGGCGGTCGCGGCGGGCCGGGCGCGGGTCGAGTTCAATCATCGCGGCGTGCGCTGGCGCCTGTCACCGTCACCCTATCGCGCGCGCTGCCTGGCGGACCTGAGAACCGCCTTCGCGGCCCTGTCCCCCTCGGACCGGAGCGCCGTGGCCGCCCGCCTGG
>DAORNX010000429.1:0-2507 GCA_035441225.1 Caulobacter sp. | reverse complement strand
CGGCCGGCCGTCGCCGACGGCGCCCCCATCCCGCTCTGGCCGGAGGGGACCGATCTGGCGAAGCCCGACACCGGGGATGGTCCCGAAGTGACCGGCAAGGGCTCCAGTCCAGTGGGCGGGAGAGACTGGCATTGGGTGGGCGACGTCAGCCAGCCAACCATGACCCTCTATCATCCCAGGGGACGAAATACCGGTACGACGATGCTGGTCCTGCCGGGCGGCGGGTTCTCGATCGTGGCGATGGACCTCGAGGGCTCCGAAATCTGCGACTGGGCCGTGCGCCAGGGCATGACCTGCGTCGTCCTCAAGTACCGCGCGCCGCAGAAATGGCCGTGGGACGAACGCCGGAAGCACGGCCGGCGGCCCGAGGTGTTGCTGGCCCTGCAGGACGCCCAGCGCGCCATGGGACTGCTGCGGGAACGGGCCGGGATCTACGGAATCAACCCCGACAGGATCGGCGTTATCGGGTTTTCCGCCGGCGCCTATCTGGCGGCCGACGTGAGCAATATCGAAGGGCGAACCTACCCGCCCGTCGACGCCGCCGACCGGCGACCCTCGCGGCCGGCCTTCGCGATCATGGCCTATACGGGGCGCCTTTGGGCCGGCGGATCCAGCAGCGACCTGGGGCTGGCCCCCTGGGTGAAGATCAGCCCCAGGGCCCCGCCGACGCTGCTGATCCACGCCATGGACGACCCGGTCGACGATATCCGCCATCCGATGGCATACGCGCTCGCGTTGCATGAAGCAGGGGCGCCGGTCGACGTGCGCTTCTACGCGAAGGGCGGCCACGCCTATGGCATGCGGCCGACGGCTGATCCCGTCACCACGCAGTGGCCCGGCCAGGCCGAACAGTGGCTGCGCGACCTCGGCCTCCTTTAAGGGACCCGGACCCTAGTTCAGGTCCAGCCGCCGGCTGCCGCCGACATCGGGCTTCTCGCCGGTGGCGTTGGCCCCGGCGATCTCGAACGCGAACCTGATCGGGCCGCCCTGGCTGATCCAGACCTGGGCGTCGCTGACGTCCAGGCACAGCAGGGTCAGCTTCGGGTCGTCCTTGCCCTGTGGATACCAGGCGGCGACCACCGGGTTCCAGTACGTCTCGATCCGGCCGGGGTCGTGCTGCAGGGTCAACTCGCCGGCGACGCAGGCCTGGAACGTCTGGCCGTTCTGCACGACCATCATGGCCGACTTGCCCTCCTGGATGGACCTGGCGAGCTCGGTGTCGGTGCGGGTGAAGAACCAGATCTGGCCCCGCTCCTTCTCGACCAGCGCCGTCATCGGCTGGAAGTGCTGCATCGGATGGGTATGGACGCCGAGCATCACCGTGTGGCCGTGCTTCCCGATCTCGTGCCACAGGCGGTTCTCGACCTCGGCGCGGTCGTTGATGTCGGTGCTCATGGTGGGTCTCCCGTACTGCACTAAGGCTAGGAGAACCCCGGGCGGGGAGGGCGGTTCCGGCTAGACCCCGTACCTCTGCCGGAACGCCGCCATCGCGGCGGTCGCCTCGCCGACATAGTCGCCGAGCACCTCGGCCTCGTGCGGGCCGTTGGTGAAGATGAAGAAGTCGTCGGTCTCGACCTGGTCGGCGATGCGTTCGCCGGCCGTGGCGGCGGCCAGGCCGTGGGCCATCGGGTGGGGACCGGGCCGCTCCAGCGAGCGCGGGCCGCCGAAGTCGGGGTGGCGGTTGCGGAAGGCGTTCCAGATGTCGCTCTGCACCACGCCCGGACAGATCACGCCGGCCGACAGGCTGGTGCCCTCGAAGTCGCGGCGCATGCACAGGGAATAGCCCATGACCGCGTGCTTTGCGGCCGTATAGGGCGCGACGATCCCGCCCCGCTTCGACTCCGGCAGGCCCAGGGCGTGTTCGGAGGCGGTGTTGACGATCCTGCCGGGCAGGCCGCTGGCCAGCATGCGCGGCGCGAAGGTCCTGACCCCCAGATAGACGCCGCGGATGTTGACCGAGAACACCCAGTCCCAGACCCGCTCGGGCGTCTCATGCACCGTGGTCCCGCCGCCGACGCCGGCGTTGTTGAACAGCAGCTGCGGGGCCTGGTCCCAGTGGCCGAAGGCGACGTCGGCCGTGGCGTCCCAGCTGGCCTGGTCGATCACGTCGAGATAGCAGCTGGTGGCTTCAAACCCCTGGTCGCGCAGGGTCTCGGCGGCGGCCAGCGCCCGTTCGGCCTCGATGTCCGCCAGCACCACCTTCGCGCCGCGCCGGGCCAGGGCCTGGGCGATGCCGAAGCCGATGCCCGACGCTCCGCCCGTGATGACTGCGACCGTCCCGCCGACCTTCACCTCAGAAGCCCAGCACGCGCGCGTAGCGGTCGCGGTGGTAACCGGCCCCGCCGAACAGCTGCTCGGCCACCCGCGCGCGCTTGAGGTAGAGGCCGGCGTCGTGGACGTCGGTCATGCCGATGCCGCCGTGCATCTGGACCATCTCGTTGCTGACCAGATGCGCCAGCTCGCTGGCCTTGGCCTTGGCCAGGGAGGCGGCCGCGCGGTTGTCGCTC
>DAORNX010000428.1:0-2531 GCA_035441225.1 Caulobacter sp. | reverse complement strand
GTGGGCCCTGAAGGCCTGGCCGCCGACCTCCACCGCGTGGCCGGTGAACAGCGCCGCGCCGCAGCGGCCGCACTTGGCCTTGCGCGCATCCTTGCCCTCCGGCGCGCGGTTGGCGGCCGCGCAGGCCGGGCAGACGAACTGGCGGGTCGTCATCACGATCCTCCGGCTCAGGGCTTGATCTTGCGGATGCCCATCACGTCGAGGGCGAGCTTCTCGTAGAACGGCTCACTCTCGCCGCGGCGCACCTTGGCGAGGAAGTATTTTTCGAAGCCGACCTTGGCCAGGTGGACCCACTTGCCGCTGGCCGACCAGTTGACGTTGCGCGGCGGAATCTGCGGCTGGGCGACGAAGGCCACCCCGCCGTCGCCAAAGTCGGCCAGGCAGATCGCGTTCCAGGTCGCTTCGCGCGCGGCCGGACGCCCGGCGACCAGGTCGCCCAGGTTATGGGCGATGGCGGTGACCATGCTCTCGATCATGAAGCCGGTCTTGGGCACGCCGACCGGCACCGGCGTCTTGCCGGTCGGGGCGATGGCGACGCAGACGCCGAGGGCGAAGACATTGGGGAAGGTCGGGTTGCGCTGGTGCTTGTCGACCACGATGAAGCCGCGCGGATTGGTCAGGCCCTCGATGCCGCGCACCGCCTCCACGCCGCGGAAGGCCGGCAGCATCATTGAATAGGCGAACGGGACGTCGTGGGTGGCCTTGACCGCGCCGTCGTCGGCGATCTCCTCGACGTGCATCATGCCGTCGTCGACCGAGGCGACCCTGGCGTTGGTGATCCACTTGATATGCCGCTCGCGCATCTCGCTCTCGAGCAGGCCCTTGGTGTCGCCGACGCCGTCGAGGCCCAGATGGCCGACGTAGGGCTCGGAGGTGACGAAGGTCATCGGCACCCTGTCGCGGATCTTGCGGCGCTTGAGCTCGGTGTCGAGGATCATCGCGAATTCGTAGGCCGGGCCGAAGCAGGAGGCGCCCTGGACCGCCCCGACCACGATGGGGCCAGGGTTCTCGACGAAGCGGTCGAAGGCGGCGGCCGCCGACTCGGCATGGTCAACATGGCAGATCGACTGAGTGAAGCCGCCATGCGGCCCCAGGCCCTTGATCTCGTCGAAGGCCAGTTCGGGGCCGGTGGCGATGACCAGGTAGTCGTAGTCGAGGGTCGAGCCGTCGCCGAGTTCGATCTGGTTGGCCGCCGGGTTCACGCGCCGGGCGCCGACGCCGGTGAAGGCCACGCCCTTCTTGCTGAACACCGGCGGCAGCTTGACCTCGATGGCCTCGCGCTTGCGCCAGTGGACGGCGACCCAGGGATTGGACGGTACGAAGTGGAAGGTGTCGCCCTGGGACACGACCGAGACGTCGGCCCGATCGCCCACGGCGTCCTTGATCTCGAACGCGGCGATCGCGCCGCCCAGTCCGGCGCCCAGAATGACGATTCGTGGCCTGGCCATGGTCTGTCTCCTCCGACGAAGCTCCCGGTTGGCTGGCGCAAGGGTTCGCCACTTCCGGGCAGTTGGCTTTGATACGGATCACATCGGGGCCCGTGGATCGAACCTAGGGTGATCGCGTGACTGGCTTGACTGAATATGTGAATAGACGCATATACGCAACTATGAATTTTGAAGCCCACAGTCTGAAGGCCTCGGCGGACCAGGCCTGCGCCCTGCTCAAGGCGCTGGCCAATCCGCATCGGCTGATGATCGTCTGTTCGCTGCTCGAGCGGGAACAGTCGGTCGGCGCGCTCGCCCAGCTGCTGGGCGTGCGCGAAACCCTGGCCTCCCAGCACCTGGGACTGCTTCGCCGCGACGGCGTCGTCTCGGCCAGGCGCGACGGCCAGACCATCTACTACGCCCTGCAGAGCGGCCAGGCCCGCGCGCTGGTCGAAACCCTGTCCAACCTGTTTTGCGCGGTCGATGGACCGCCCGCCCGCAGCTGAAGGAAACTCCGATGTTCGGCTCTCCCAAGACCCGGGACCTGACCCCGCACCAGGTGAAGACCGCCCTCGACGGCCGGCAGATCCTGCTGATCGACGTCCGCGAGCCGGCGGAGTTCGCCGCCGAGCGTATCCACGGCGCCCTGAACTTCCCGCTGTCGACCTTCGATCCGGCCGCCCTGCCCGACGCCGGCGACAAGCTGGTGGTGTTCCAGTGCGGCTCGGGCAAGCGCTCGGCCACCGCGGTCGACCACTGCCGCAAGGCCGGTCACGCGATCGACACCCACCTGGCCGGCGGCATCATGGCCTGGAAGGCCGCGGGGCTGCCGACCGTGACCCTCGACAGCGAAACCGGCGCCCTGCGCGACCGCCGCTAGCTCCCGCCGCTCCAGCACGGATGACCGGATTCCCATGGCAAGACAGATTTTGCTGATCGGCGCCCTCGGCGCGGCCCTGATGACGTCAGCCTGCGGCGAGGAGCATCCGGCCGATCCGGTGGTGGCGACCGCGCCCGCGGCCGGCCGGCTGACGGTCGCGGCCACGACCATCGCCGACCTCAAGCCGGTTCCCGCGACCCTGACCACCCGCGACATGGGCGAGG
>DAORNX010000427.1:0-2535 GCA_035441225.1 Caulobacter sp. | reverse complement strand
CAGGCTGGTGGACTGCTCTCGTTCCGATTGCACGACGATCCCGATACCACCCGTGCCTTCATCGACGCCCTCGAACTCTGCACCGTCGCTGTCAGCCTCGGTGAGCCGCTGACCTTGATCTGGCCCTATCGCGACGGGCTGATCCGGCTGGCGGTCGGCGACCTTCAGCCGACACTCGGCGCCGTCCGGCGCGGCGGCCGATCGGTGCTGCTCGACCAGGGGACGGCCGTGCTCGGTGATGACGAGACCATTCTGCAGGCCTTCCGCCGGCTGAATCCCGCCGCCAGCGTCAACGACGCCCAGGCGGCCCTGGCCCGGTTCCTGTTCCGCAACACCGCCGCGCATCAGTCCGTAGGCTCGCTGAGCGGCGGCGAGCGCCTGCGGGCCGCCCTGGCTTGCGTCCTGTCGGCGCCGGAACCGCCGCAGCTGCTGATCCTCGACGAGCCGACCAACCATCTGGATCTCGCCTCGATCGAGGCGGTCGAGGCGGCGCTGGCCGGCTACGACGGCGCGCTGCTGGTGGTCTCCCACGACCGGGACTTCCTCGAAGCCATCGACGTCTCCCGGGAGATCGTCCTGTAGCGGGCACGGTTCCTGCTGCGCGGGGGCCCGAGCGTTTCGTTCGGGGACAGGCGTTGAAGACACTCGCCATCATTTCCCGCAAAGGCGGGACCGGGAAGACAACCCTGGCCGTGCATCTGGCCGTCGCGGCCCATGCGTCGGGCTACGCCACGCTGCTGGCCGATACCGATCGTCAGCATTCGGCCGTCGAGTGGCGCCGCCAGCGCCAGGACTGTCAGCCTGCCGTCGAGCCGGTCAAGCCGGGCGCCCTGTTCGCCCGGCAGCAGGAAGCGGCCCGCGCCGGGGTCGGCCTGCTGGTCATCGATACCGGCCCGTCGATCGAGGAGGAGGTCGAGCAGGCGGTTCGCTGCGCCGACCTCTGCCTGGTGGTCGCGCGGCCCAACTTCTTCGACATCCGCGCGGTGGCGGAATCGGCGGCGCTGGCCGCCCGCTTCCACAGGCCGGTGGCCTTCGTCCTCAACCAGGCGCCGCATCGGCAGCAGTCGATCGAGGCGCCCGTGCTGATGGAGGCGGTGTCCGCCCTGCGGGGTCTGGGGTTTCCGGTCGCGCCGATCGGCCTGCGCACGCGGGTCGCCTACCAGCGCAGTGTCGCGGCCGGCTCGACGGCTCTGGCTCTTGAGCCTTCCAGCTCCGCGGCCGGCGAGATCGCCGCCCTGTGGACCTGGGTCGAGGGACGGCTGCAGGCCGAACGCCCCGCCGTGCGCATGCCGACCTTCATCGCCGCCACTGACCGGACCATTCCGCTGCCCCTCTAGCGATCGCGCGGCGACAGGGCCTGGGCGATAACGTTGCGCTGGGTTTCGCTCGATCCAGAATAGATGCTCGCCGCCCGGGTGGCGAAATGCTTGGCCGTCGCGCGCGCGCTGTCGGCGAGGAGGCCATCGGTCTCGCGGAACGGCTCCAGCGCCGGTCCGCGCAGGGCGCCGGCGATCTCCATCGCCAGCTCGGCCACCCGCTGGTGGAGTTCGCTGCCGATCAACTTGAGCACCGACGGGCTGGTGCTGTCGCCCTCGCGCAGCCGGCCGCCCGGCAGCAGGGCCAGTTCGGTCTGTTCGAAGGCCGTCAGCTCGATCTCGGCGGCCACGAGGCGCGCCCACAGGCCCGGCTCGAGATCCGTCGCCGCGAGGGCCGCGGCCCTCGCGCGCTGATAGACCCGCCGCACCAGGGCCGCCGGCGTGTTGTTCGAGCGGGCCAGCTGCATCAGCCGCTTGGCCACGGCCCAGCCCTGGCCCTCCTCGCCGATCCGGTTGGCCACGGGCACGCTGACCTGGTCGAAGAACACGGCGTTGAGCTCGTGCTCGCCGTCCAGGGTGATGATCGGGGAGACGGTCAGCCCGGGCGAAGCCATGTCGAGCAGCAGGAAGGTCAGGCCGTGCTGCGGCTTCTCGCCGGTCTGGGTGCGCACCAGGGCGAACATGCGGTTCGACAGATGGGCGCCTGTGGTCCAGATCTTCGATCCGTCGATCACATAGCGTTCGCCCTGTCGAACGGCCCGGGTGGCGACCCGCGCCAGGTCAGATCCCGCGCCCGGTTCGGAGAATCCCTGGGCCCAGAGGTCCTCGCCCGACAGGATGGCCGGCAGATATCGGGCCTGCTGCATCGCCGTGCCCATCTCGATGATCAGCGGCCCCAGGCTGCGGATGCCGCCGGCAAACAGCACGGGAGCGTCGTTCAGCGCGCACTCGCGGTCGAACAGGAAACGCTGGCGGGGCGTCCAGCCGGCGCCGCCATGGGCCACGGGCCAGCCCGGCGCGATCCAGCCCCGCCGGTGCAGCCGCTGGTGCCACAGCCGGCAGGCGGCGATGTCGGAATGGACTCCCAGCGTCCGCCGACCGGCCTCGCGCAGGTCGGGCGTCAAGGCTTCGGCCAGAAAGGCGCGCACCTCGGCGAGAAAGGTCTCGTCGGGGTCGGCGTGGTCCAGGGGCGTGGGCTGAAGGGCCGGCATTATCGCCA
>DAORNX010000426.1:0-2541 GCA_035441225.1 Caulobacter sp. | reverse complement strand
GACCGCATGGAGACGTTTTCCCCCCTGGTCCGCGCGATCGCCGCCACCGCCGCCGACCGCGCGCCCCGCGCCCGCTTCGCCACCGCCGGCCTTGAGATGGGCGAGGCCTTCGTCTGGACCATGGGCCTGCTGGGGATCGGGGCGGCCGTGCTGCTGGTCGCCTCGATCAGCGCCGGCGCGGTGTCGCTGGGACTGGACCTGTCGGCCCGGCTGCTGTTCGTGCTGATCCTGATGCTGGCCGCCCTGCCCTGGCTGCGGCGCGGCCCGGCGACCCTCGATCCGCGTGCCATTCCCCGCGCGCTGCTCCCGTGACCCTGGCCGTCCGCGGTTTGCCAGTTGCGCCGAAACCGTCCAGCATCCGTCCCGGAGGCCCCTCATGACCGATGTCACCGACCGCCCGCATGAAGACCGCGTCCTGCCCGCGGTCGTCTACGCCCTTTATCTGCTGAGCCTGCCGTCGGCCTGGGTGGCCGTGCTGATCGGGCTGGTGCTGGCCTACGCCAACCGCGACACGGCCGGGCCGCGCATGGCGACCCACTACCAGTTCCTGATCCAGACCTTCTGGAAATCGATCTGGTGGGCGGTGATCGGCGTGGTGCTGGTAATCGTCGGCGGCATCTTCTCGGTGTTGCTGATCGGCATCCCGGTGCTGATCGCCGGCGGCCTGATCCTGGCCGGCGTGCACATCTGGTTCTACGTCCGGGTGGCGGTGGGCCTGATCTACCTGGCGCAGGACCAGCCCTATCCCCGGCCCGACGCGTGGCTGTTTTAAGGGCAGGCCGCCTCGGGTCTGCTCAACGAACGAACGGCTTTCAACCGCCCCTTCCCCTGACGGTTGCAGCCTTTTGACCGCGGCCCCGCCAGGCCGAACCCTCGCCTGGCGTTGGGGACCGAACGGGGACAGACCATGGGCGCGCGACTCCTGAGCTTTGTGCTGGGCCTGATGCTGGGCGGCTTCGGCTGGGCCATCGTCGATCCGAAGGGGCTGGCCGGCGCACGGCTTCCGGCGCTCGACCTGGGCATGTTCGAGGGGCACCGGGCGTTCATCGGCTGGGGGCTGCTGGCGCTGGGGATCGCCTCGCTGCTGTCGGCCGTGCTGCCCAAGGGCGAGGGCAAGGCGGCCCCGCGCAAGGGGCCGCCCGTCGTCGACTTCAACGCCCTGCCGGAACCGGATGTCCGCCAGGAGGCCGAGGCGCCGGCCCACCCTGTCCGCCTGTCCAGTTCACCGACGCCGTCGGCGCTGTGGTGAGGGGATGCGGGGGATGCGGGGACACGCACTGAAGTGCATGTCCCCTGCCGGCGCCTCAGGTTCTTCTGAAGAAGGGGACACGCACTGAAGTGCATGTCCCCCCGCGAACGTGTCAGGCGTCGACCAGTTCGCGCCTTACCAGGCGGGCATAGTCGTCCATCAGCGACAGCGAGATGTTGCCCGGGGTGAAGCGGAACTCGCCCACCTCGGCCACCGGCGTCACCTCGGCGGCGGTGCCGACGATGAAGCATTCGCTGAAGGTCGCCATGTCCTCGCGCGGGATATGCCGTTCGACCACCTCGAAGCCGCGCTGCCGCGCCAGGCGGATCACGCTGCGGCGCGTGATGCCGTCGAGGAAGCAGTCCGGCGTCGGCGTGTGGATCACCCCGTCGCGCACGAAGAACACATTGGCCCCGGTGGCTTCGGCGACATAGCCGCGCCAGTCGAGCATCAGGGCGTCGGCGTAGCCCTCCTTCTCCGCGGCATGCTTGGAGATGGTGCAGATCATGTACAGGCCGGCGGCCTTCGAAGCGGTCGGCGCGGTCTCCGGCGACGGGCGCTTGTACTTCGCCCAGGTCAGACGGATGCCCTTCTTCTTCTGCTCGGGATCGAAATAGCTGGGCCAGTCCCACACCGCGATGGCCACGTGGATCTTCGTGTTCTGGGCCGAGACGCCGATCATTTCCGAGCCGCGCCAGGCGATCGGACGAACGTAACAATCCGTGAGACCGTTCCTGGCGCAGGTCGCCTTGCAGGCCTCGTCGATCTCCGACACCGTGTAGGGGATCCTGAAGTCGAGGATTTCCGCCGAATTGAACAGCCGCTCGGTATGAGCCGTCAGCTCGAAGATTTCCCCGCCGTACATGCGCTCGCCCTCGAACACGGCCGAGGCGTAGTGCATGGCGTGTGTCAGTACGTGCACCTTCGCCTCGCGCCAGGGCACGAACTGGCCATCGAGCCAGATCCAACCGTCGCGATCATCGAAGGGAACGATAGACATTGGGAGAAACCCTCCTTTCAAGGGAAGGGCGACCTTAGACGCCCCAGGCCCTTTGGCGTCAAACAAAATGGTGCAGTGCAGTGACCATCCCGGCCGATCCGCGGCTGATCCTTCGCGACGAGGAACTCGACTCCGGCCTGGAGCTGATGCTGCTGGCCGAAGCCAGCCTGTGGGCGGCGGTCGACCTGGCGCTGGAGGGCGAGCCGGGGCTCGGCAGGCCCCACTGGCGGGCCGCCTTCCTGCTGCGGCGCCGGCCGGGCCTGGGCGTGCGGGACCTGTCGCGCCTGACCGG
>DAORNX010000425.1:1489-2550 GCA_035441225.1 Caulobacter sp. | reverse complement strand
CCCTGGCCGAGCGCAAGATCGCCTCGGCCGAGGCCCAGGCCGCCGCCGACGTCAAGGCGGTGGCCGCCGATCTCGCCGCCCAGGCCGCCGAACAGATCCTCGCCGCTCGCCTGGCGGCGGCCGGGACGGACGCGTCGGTCGACGAGGCCATCAAGGGCATGGCCGCCCGCCTGCAGTAGATCGAAGGGGACATGGTCCGAAGGTCCGTGTCCCCGACAATCGGAAATCAGAATGCGGATTGGGGGACACGTACCTGCGGTACATGTCCCCTTTTCTTCGCCTAGCGCCGGCGGAAGTGCTTGCGCACCTTCTTCACGAAGCGCCGGTTGCGCGGAAGGATGACCCGTTCCATCCGCAGCACGCCCTGCCACACCACCGGCATGACTTCCGGCTCGCGGCGCAGCAGGCGGCGGATCGGAAAGACCATCTTCGGGTGAGCCCGCTGGAAGCGGATGAACTGGCGCTTGGCCCAGAAGCTGTTGCGCAGGGTGACCATAAGGCCGACGACGATCACCGGAATGCCGCCCGGTCCGGGCAGGGGCGCGATCAGCACGCCGACGGCGATGATCAGCAGCCCCAGGCCCAGCAGCAGCCAGCGGGTCGCGCGCGCCAGCAGGTCGCGGGCGGCGTCGTCGGCGGGCGTAAAGGCGCGGGGCATCGTCAGGACTAGGGACATGGATCACGTGAACGCGGGCTGAGCACGCCGCTTTCCCGTGAGTCCGCGTCGCTGCATCATTGGATATGTGCAGCCGACAACGAGGCGTAAAGACGCCCGTTCCCCTTATGACAAACTCTTCACGCGCCCTGCACGGCTATTCGGCCGCCAGTGGCGGAATTGTCTCAGGTCGCCAGCGCAACCGCGGCTTGCGGGCGGCCAGGGTCTCGTCGAGACGGCGCAGCGGGGCGTGGAACGGAGCCCCCTTGAAACGGTCGACCTCGCCGGCCGTCGCCGCGCCGGCCAGGGCGCGCAGGGCGTGGATGAAGCGGTCAAGCTCCTGCTTCGACTCCGTCTCGGTCGGCTCGATCAGCATGGCCCCGTGGACGACCAGCGGGAAATACAT
>DAORNX010000425.1:0-1283 GCA_035441225.1 Caulobacter sp. | reverse complement strand
GTGGCTGCGCATGTAGGCGTAGGCCCGCACGAACATGCCCATCTGGCCGTGGAAGGCGCTCATCCGGCCAAAGGCGCTGGCGGCCTCGCCGGCCGGGCCCTCGACCAGGTCGAATCCGCCCGGGTGGTGGACCACCCAGGGGGCCGGGGCGAACGGCGCCAGGTCCGCGCTCAGCACCACCGGGCCGGCGCCCGGCCCGCCGCCGCCGTGGGGCGTGGAGAAGGTCTTGTGCAGGTTGATGTGCATCGCATCGATGCCAAGATCGCCGGGCCTGGTCTTGCCGACGATCGCGTTGAAATTGGCGCCGTCGCAGTAGAAATACGCACCGGCTTCATGCATCGCAGCGGCAATCTCGACGATCTCCGGCTCGAACAGGCCACAGGTGTTCGGGTTGGTCAGCATGATCGCCGCGACATCCGGACCGAGACGCCTGCGCACCTCATCGACATGCACCGTACCATCCGGTCCGGCCGGCACGGCGCGAACCGAAAAGCCGATCAGCGCCGCCGTGGCCGGGTTGGTGCCATGCGCCGAGTCCGGCACCAGAACCACCGTGCGGGTCGCCGCCTCGCCACGGGCCTCGATGGCAGCCTTGATCGCCATCATGCCACAGAGTTCCCCATGTGCGCCGGCCTTGGGAGACAGCGCAACAGCCGGCATGCCGGTCAGCGTCATGAGCCAGTGGCTGAGCATCTCCATCAAGGCCACCGCCCCCTGCACCGTCGACTGCGGCTGGAGCGGATGGACATCGGCAAAGCCGGGCAGCCGCGCCATCGCTTCGTTCAGTCGGGGATTGTGCTTCATGGTGCAGGAGCCCAGCGGAAACAGCCCGGTGTCGATGCCGTAGTTGCGCTGGCTGAGGCGGACATAGTGTCGCATCGTCTCGGGTTCCGACAGGCCGACAAGGCCGATCGCGCCTTTGCGGGCCAGGCCGCCGAGGCGCGGCGTATGGGCCGGAACCTCCGGCAGATCAACGCCGGTTGTTTCCGGACGACCAACCTCGAACAGCAAAGGCTCGGTCTGCTGAAGCGCGCGGTTGCCGGTGAAGGTGGGGTGGGTGGTGGCCGTCGGCTCACCGGCGGACGTCGGGCGTCCCTGAGTGTTCAGCATCACAGCACCTCCCCGAGTGCGGCAACAAAGGCCGCGCGATCCGCGTCCGTGTTCACTTCTGTCGAACAGACGATGAGGTCATGCTCGAAACCGGCATTCGGCAGCAGTCTCGAGACCGGAACACCGCCGAGGATTCGCTGTTCCGCGAGCTGTTCGACGATCACCGCGGCCGG
>DAORNX010000424.1:0-2550 GCA_035441225.1 Caulobacter sp. | reverse complement strand
ACCTTTGTCACCGTGGGCTACGGCGACATTGTCCTCGGGCCGGCCTGGCGGCTGTTGAGCGCGATCGAGGCGGCCAACGGCGTGATCCTCGTCGCCTGGTCGACGGCCTTCCTGATCGCGGTGACGGCGCGACTGCGCGCGCTCGAGCACGACTGGCTCAAGCCGCGCGACCCGGACTGAACCGTCAGAGCACGCGCGAAAAGCGCGACTGGGCGCCGCTGCGCCGGTCGAACACGCGCGCCACCGAGCGCAGCCACGGCTGGCCGAGCCTGGTCATTTCCACCCGGCCCGGCGCGAGCGCCACGAGCCCGTCCGCGGCCATCCCGCGCAAGGCCGTCTCCTCCTCGGCCAGGGTCTCGAGGTCACGCCCGTGCCGCGCGCAGACCTGGGCCAGATCGACCGAGCGACGGCACATCAGGGTCTCGATGATGTCGCCGCGAAAGCGATCCTCGTCGGTCAGGGCCACGCCGCGCACCACCGGCAGACGTCCCTCCTGCAGACGGCGCCGCCAGCCGAGCTCGGTGGCGTCGTTCTGGTAGTAGCCCTGCGGCAGGCTGCTGATCGACGAGGCGCCGAGGCCGATCAGGGTCATGTGCGGGTCGGCCGTATAGCCCTGGAAGTTGCGTCGCAGCGTCCCGGCCTGCAGCGCGAGCGCCAGCGGATCGTCCGGCAGGGCGAAATGGTCCAGGCCGATGCGGACGTAGCCTTCGTCGGTCAGCTTCGCCGCCGCGGCTTCGCTCTGGTCCAGCCGTTCGGCCGCCCCGGGCAGGTCGGAGGCTTCGATCAGCTTCTGATGCGCCTTGACCCACGGCACGTGGGCGTAGCCGAACAGGGCCAGACGTTCGGGCCGCAGGGTCAGCACCTTGTCGAGCGTCGCCAGCACGTCCTCGACCCGCTGGCGCGGCAGGCCGTACATGAGGTCGAGATTGACCGAGGCCACGCCCGCCTCGCGCAGCCAGCCCACCGCCCGTTCCACGACCTCGAAGGGTTCGATGCGATTGACCGCCTGCTGGACGTGGGGGGAAAGGTCCTGCACGCCGACGCTGGCCCGGGTCAGGCCGTGGAAGGCGGCGGCGACAACCCACTCGCGGGTGAGCACCGAGGGGTCGAGCTCGGCGGCGATCTCGGCTCCCGGCGAGACCCTGAAGACATGGCGCAGGCCCCTGAACAGGGCGCCGAGGTCCTCGCGGGACAGCATGTTGGGCGTGCCGCCGCCCAGATGGATGGCGCCCGCCGTCGGGCGGCCGGGCAGCGCCTTCTCGACCAGCGCCAGCTCTTCGCCGAGGAAGGCGATGTAGTCGCTGATCAGCGTCCTGTTGCGCACCGCCCGGGTGTTGCAGCCGCAGTACCAGCACAGGCGCTTGCAGAACGGGATATGGACGTAGACCGACAGGCGCTCGTCGAGCGGCAGCTGGCCCAGCCAGGCCGCGGCCACGTCCTCGTCCACGATGCTCGAGAATTCGACCGCCGTGGGATAGCTGGTGTAGCGCGGCACGTTGCCGTCATAGCGATCCAGCAGATCCCGTCGGCGGGCGTCAAAGGTGTGGGCGGAGGCGACTGAGGTCATAAGCGAAAATCCCGGACAATGGCGGCAATTTGCCGTTTCCGGGCGGAGTCACCGTGATCTGCATCAAGAGTCCGGATCGGGACCGTCGGCGAGGTGATCGTCGAGGATTCGCGCGGCGTCGCCCTGCGGGTCCTCGTACTGGCCCGAGCGAATGGTCCACCAGAAGGCGGCCAGACCCGTGAGGGCCAGCAGCAGGGAGAACGGGGCCAGCAGCAGGACGATGGTCACCGGCGACCTCCGGTCAGGTTCATGCGCAGCGCGTTCAGCGTCACGACCAGCGACGAGCCGGACATGGCTACCGCGGCGACCAGCGGATTGACCAGACCGAACATCGCCGCCGGCGCGGCGATCACGTTGTAGAGGGCCGAGAAGGCGAAATTCTCCAGCGCCCGCCAGCGGGCCGCGCGCGCCACCGTCACGCTGAAGGGCACCGCGTCGAGTCGTTTGCCCGAGAACACCAGATCGGCTGCGTTCTGGCTGGCGTCGACGGCCGATCCCGGGGCCATCGAGGCGTGCGCCCGTGCGATGGCGGCCGCGTCGTTGAGGCCGTCGCCGACCATCAGCACCTTGCGACCCGACTGCTTGAGCCGGTCGAGCGCGGCGACCTTGTCGAACGGCGTCAGGCCGGCCGTCCAGTGGTCGACGCCGGCCTCCAGCGCCGCGCGGGCGACCGGTCCGGCGACGTCCCCCGACAGGACCTCGACCGTCAGGCCCAGCCGCTTGAGCTCCGCCACGGCGGCGGCGGCGTCCGGACGCAGGCGGTCCTCGAAGGTGAACCGAATCCGGGTGTTGTCATCGAAGCCGAACCACAGCTCGGTTTCGTCGGCGTGGCGCGAGCCCACGCCAAGGAAGGCGGCCCGGCCGAGCCGCGCGCGCCGGCCGTCGATGACGCCCTCCACGCCCATGCCGGCGACTTCGACGACGTCGGTCGCGACCTCGCCGCTGCTGGCGGCGTCGGCGAGCGCGCGGGCGAGCGGGTGGCG
>DAORNX010000423.1:0-2552 GCA_035441225.1 Caulobacter sp. | reverse complement strand
AGGACGGCTTCATCTTCCTGGTCGACCGCAAGAAGGACATGGTCCTGCGCGGCGGCGAGAACATCTACTGCGCCGAGGTCGAGGCGACGATCCACCAGCATCCCGCGGTGGCCGAATGTTGCGTCTTCGGCGTGCCCGACGCCCGCCTGGGCGAGGAGGTCGGCGCGGCCATCGTACTGCGCGCGGGCGAGACCCTGTCGGCCAACGACATCCGCGAGCACTGCATCAGCCTTGTCGCGCGCCACAAGGCGCCGCGTTACGTCTGGCTGCTGGACCAGTCGCTGCCCCGCAACGCCAACGGCAAGTTCCTCAAGCGTGAGTTGCGGGAAAGCCTGAAGGTCGAGGACGCGGCCTGAGCCGCGGGCCTCAGGCGGCCGCCCTCAAACGGTCCTTCGGCGCGGGGTTGGAGAACTCCATCACCCCGTCCGTCACCGAGCCGAATTTCAGCGCCATCAGGTCGCGGGCGTAGTTCTGGTGCAGCTTCCACGGGGTCTTCGAACCCTGCCGGGGGAAGCGCCCGATCGAGCGCTGGACGTAGCCTGAGGAGAAGTCGAGCCACGGCTCTTCCTGGATCGTCGGGTCGGTGCGGCGCGGCGTGCACTGGCGCTGGCCCGTGCGGCTCATGTGGTTGAGCAGGCGGGTGACATACTCGCAGGTCAGGTCGCACTTCAGCGTCCAGGACGCGTTGGTGTAGCCGAACGACGAGGCCAGGTTGGGCACGTCGCTGTACATCATGCCCTTGTAGCTCATGGTCTTCGCGGGCTCGACGACCTGGCCGTCGACGACCAGTTCCAGGCCGTTGAACACCTGCAGGTTCAGGCCGGTGGCCGTGACGATGACGTCGGCCTCCAGCTCGGCGCCGGACTTCAGCTTCAGGCCTTTCGGGGTGAAGGTCTCGATGTGATCGGTGACCACCGAGGCCTTGCCCGCCTTGATGGCGTCGAACAGGTCGGCGTCGGGCACCAGGCACAGCCGTTGGTCCCAGGGATTGTAGGTCGGGGTGAAGTGGGTGGCGACGTCGTAGTCGGGGCCCAGCTGGTCCCTGACCATCCCGATCAGCCGCTCCCTGGTCTTGCCCGGATTCTTCCGCGCCAGATTGTAGAACACCATGTTGAGCAGCACGTTCTTCCAGCGCGTGAGGCCGTACGCGGTCATCGCCGGCAGCTTGCCGCGCAGCCAGTTGGCGATGGAATCCTCGGCCGGCCGCGAGACCACATAGGTCGGCGAGCGCTGCAGCATGGTCACGTGGCCGGCGGCCTTGGCCATCTCCGGAACGAGGGTGACCGCCGTCGCGCCGCTGCCGATGACCACCACCTTCTTGCCGCTGTAGTCGAGCCCTTCGGGCCACTTCTGCGGATGGACGATGTCGCCCTTGAACGTCTCCATCCCGGCCCAGTCGGGGGTGTAGCCCTCGACGTAGCTGTAGTAGCCGCCGCACAGGAACAGGAAGTTGCAGGTGAATTCCACCGCCTGGCCGGCCTTCTCCACCTCGACGGTCCAGGTCGCCGTTTCGGTCGACCAGCGGGCTCGCTTGACCATGCAGCCGTAGCGGATGTGCCTGTCGATGCCATAGTGGGCCGCGGTTTCCTTGACGTACTTCAGTATCGCCGGGCCGTCGGCGATGGCCTTGGCGTCCGTCCAGGGGCGGAAGGAATAGCCCAGGGTGTACATGTCGGAGTCGGAGCGGATGCCCGGATAGCGGAACAGGTCCCAGGTGCCGCCCATGCTGTCGCGGCCCTCGAGGATGACGTAGCTGCGGTCGGGCGACTTGTCCTGCAGATGGTAGCCCGCCCCGACGCCGGAGATCCCGGCGCCGACGATCACCACGTCGAAATGTTCGGTCGCCATGCCGCGCCCCGCTTCTGAGATTGAGAGTCATTCCCCGGCGCGATTGTGCCTCTCACGGGCCGGTTTGTCTCCGATAAAGTGATCAGTGTTAACTTTGACGGCCGGGCGGCATTGGCGACGCGGCCGGTCTGTGGTCGGATCGCATCAACGAGTCCGCGGGAGACGGCGATGAACCAGGAAGACTACCGGGCGCAGGACGCCACCGGGCTGGCGGCCCTGATCGCCGACAAGCAGGTCAGCGCGGACGAGGTGCTCGACGCCGCCATCGCCCGGATGGAGCAGGTCAATCCGACGCTGAACGCGGTAATCCTCGATCTGACCGACCAGGCCAGGGCGCAGCTGAAACAGGGAACCCCCGCCGGCCCGCTGGGCGGCGTGCCCTGGCTGATCAAGGATATCGGCGCCCTGGTGGCCGGGACGCCGACGACCAGCGGTTCGCGCCTGCTCAAGGACGCCGTCGCGCCGGCCGACAGCGCTATCGTGACCGCCTATCGCAAGGCCGGGCTGGTGATCTTCGGCAAGACCAACACGCCGGAGTTCGGCCTGGAGCCCGTCACCGAACCGGAATTCTTCGGACCGACGCTCAATCCCTGGGATCTCGACCGCACCCCGGGCGGCTCCTCGGGCGGGGCCAGTGCGGCGGTCGCCGGCGGCATCGTTCCCGCGGCCCACGCCAGCGATGGCGGCGGCTCGATCCGCACCCC
>DAORNX010000422.1:0-2567 GCA_035441225.1 Caulobacter sp. | reverse complement strand
CGTCCAGGTCCAGCGCCGCCTGCGCCGAGAGGCCCGTGCGGTCAATGCTGCCCAGCGCGGCTGCGGCGGCGGCGGCGCGGGCGCCCCGGGCCGTCATGGCGTCAGCGGACCGGTCGTCGAGCCGCGATCGCAAGAAGGCCTCCGGGCCGGTGTCGAACCCCAGCCGGGTCGCCATTTCCGGAGAATCCCGCAGCAGGGCCTTCGCCTGTCGGTCCAGCAGCGCCGCCACCGTCTGGTCCGGCGATTCCGCAGCGCCCGCGGCGGCGGCGACAGGCGAAGCCGCCGCAAGCCCGAACAGCGCCGCGCCCTGTCGCACGACTTCGCGTCTGGTGGTCACTGCTGCGGTCCTCGTGAGTCGTGGAGGTCAGGTTTGATCTGGCGACCGCCCGTTTTCAACGCCGAACCGCGGGCCTTGGCCCGGAACGGTTGCAATCGGCGAGCGCGTCCGGGTCCGGTTGCCTTTGCAGGACAATCCTTCATCATGCTCCCGGCTCCGGGGGCGGGGTGCGGCTCAAGCGACGCGGACATGTATCTTCTGGCCGACACAGCGGCGGAGAAGTCGGCGGGCGCCGATCTGACCGCCGGCGGGATCGAACCGGGTCTGGTCTCGGTCATCGTGCCGACCTTGAACCGCGCGCGGCTGGTGACCGAGCTGGTCGAGGCGCTGTTTGCGCAGACATGGCGTCCGGTCGAGATCATCGTCGTCGACGATGGCTCCAGCGACGATACGCTCGCGCGTCTGACGACCATGACGCCGCCTGACGCTGACTGTTCGATCACGATCCTGCGGCAGGAGAACGCTGGACCGGCGGCCGCCCGGAACCATGGGCTGAGGCAGGCCCGGGGTGAGTTCGTCTATTTCGTCGATTCCGACGACCTGGTCTTCCCCCTCGCGCTCGAGACGCTGGTTCGCCCGCTGCGGTCGAGCGACGCGCCCTTTGCCCTTGCGGAAATCCGCAACGCCGACGAGGCCGGCGCGCTGTTGCCGGACGATGGAGCTGGCAGGCCGCGGCTGCGGGAGGGTGACGTCTTCGCGAGCCACTGGATGACGCACAACGCCCTTTATCGCCGGTCGGCCATCGATGCCGCGGGGGGCTTCAACGAAACCCTGCGTTGCGGGGAAGACAATGAGTTCCAATGGCGCGTCATGACGGTCAGCGGCAGGCCGCACGTCACCACGACCCTCATCGGCGTTCGCCGCCTCCACGGCTACGGGCATCTCAGCGTCGGGCGGCCGATCGAGGAGCGCAGCCGATGGACCGTGGACGCCTTCACCGCGTTCCAGGCCTGGGCCCTGTCCCGGGGCGACCAAGCGGCCATTCCACGCCGCTTCCGGTGGCGATTGCTGGCCTGCGGGATCCGCCTCGGCAGTGTGGCCGACTGGATCGGCAAGGACCGGGCGTTCGCGGCGATCGCCGGATTTCCGGCCCGCGGGCTCGATCCGGCCTGGATGGTCTGGCTGGGCCGCCACCGCAACAGGGCCCTCTTCGCGATGCTGAGGGCGGGCGGCGAGGCGCTCAAGGCCGCGCGTGACGCCCTGGCTGGCCGCCCGGCGGGGTCGACGGTCGAGGCGGAGGCCCGGCGCGACGCGGGCCAACCCGGTGGTGGGACTCACCCCATCTGAACAACGTGGTCGCATCCCTCGAGGGCCGCGGTCCTGTGGGAGGCGATCAGCACGGTCAGTTCCGGACGGAGGGCCAGCAGGGTCTCGATGATCGCCTGCTCGTTCAAGGGGTCGAGCGCGCTGGTGGGCTCGTCGAGCACCAGCAGCGAGGGCTTTCCGTAAAGCGCGCGGGCGATGCCCAGCCGCTGGCGTTGTCCCCCCGACATCCTGGCGCCGTGCTCGCCGATCACCGTGTCCAGGCCGTCCGGCAGGCTCGCGACATAATCCTCGAGGCGGGCCATGCGCAGGGCCGCCCTGACCGCCGCCTCCGAGATGGCGTGGTCGGCCTGGCCAAAGGCGACGTTGCGGCGGATCGTGTCGTCGGCCAGCTGAATGGTCTGCGGCACGTAGCCGATGCGACCGCGCCAGTCGCGCAGGTTGTCGGTGATCGGCGCGCCGTCGACGCACACCTGGCCGGAGTCCGGCGTCAGCAGGCCAAGGATGATGTCCAGCAGCGTGCTCTTGCCGGCTCCGCTCGGCCCGGCGAAGCCGACGGCGCTGCCGCGCCCGATGCGGACGGTGACCGCATCGAGCACCGGGTCCGAGGCGCCGGGATAGCCATAGGTGACCTGGTCGACGAGAAGCTCTCGTTCGAACGGGGGCAGCGGTCCGGAGGTCTCCGGCGCCGGCGGTGTCGCCAGCGCCAGTTCCACCGCCACGCTGCCGATCGTCGGTCCGAAATAGCGCAGGCTCTGATAGCCATTGATGATGCGGTTGGCTGACGGAATCAGCCGGAAGGCGGCGGCGGCGAACAGCGCCAGCAACGGCACGAGTCCGGCGGGGTCGCCGGCCGGCGGCCGCGCCAGCAGGACCAGCGCCGCCAGGCCCGTCACGGCGAGGAACTCCAGCCACAGGCGCGGCAGGGCCTGCATCGTGGCGTGGTGCCGGCCGGCCGCCGTGCTCG
>DAORNX010000421.1:0-2579 GCA_035441225.1 Caulobacter sp. | reverse complement strand
TCCGCCATCCGTAATACAATCCGAACGGCAATCCGAAGCCCGCCGCCGTCATCGCGATCGCCGCGCCGCTCGTCAGGACTGTCCGCCGGGTCATCACCGGCCGACCCTACCCCGTTTCAGGCGATCGCCAACCGTCGGGTGCGCCGCCAGGCGCCGTAGGCGAACACCCCGGCGCCGATCCAGATGAAGCCGAACGCCAGGGCCCGCATCGGCGTGAACGCCTCGCCCGACGCGACGCCGACGAAGAACTGCAGCGTCGGGGCGATGAACTGCAGGAAGCCCAGGGCCACGAGCGGCAGCCGCCGGGCCGCCCAGGCGAACAGCGCCAGGGGCGCGACGGTCAGCGGCCCGGCGCAGAGCAGCAGCACGGTGGTCCAGACGCCGTCGCCCAGATGACCGACGCCGGTCTTCTGAAGCCAGACGACATAGGCGATGGCCGGGAGCGACAGAATGGCGGTCTCGACCAACAGGCCGGTCTGGGCGTCGGCCCGCACCTGTTTGCGGATCAGGCCATAGCCGCAGAAGCTGATCGCCAGGCCCAGCGAGAGCAGCGGCGGGTGGCCGACGGCGGCGGTCTGCACCGCCACGCCGATGGCCGCCAGGGCGATGGCCGACAGGCCGATCCGGTCGATCCGTTCACGGAAGAACAGGGCGCCCGCCGCCATGTTCATCAGCGGATTGATGTAGTAGCCGAGGCTGGCCTCGAGCGTCCGGCCGCTGTTCACGGCGATGACGTACAGCAGCCAGTTGACGCCGATCAGCAGCGATGAGCCGAGCAACAGGCCGAGGGTCCGGGGCTCGCCGAGAACCCGCTTCAGCTCGGTCGTCTTGCGCGCCGCCAGCACCAGCCCGGCGGCCCACAGCAGCGCCCAGGCGGTTCGTTCGGCGGTGATCTCCAGCGGCGAGACCCCGGCCGCGCCGAGGGCGTGCATATAGATCGGGAACAGGCCCCAGATGGTGTAGCAGGCCAGGCCAGCGGCCAGGGCGGCGCGGCCTTCGTCCTTCGCCGGCGGCATGGCGAAACTCCCAAAGAGAAGGGGCCCGGAAACTGGTCCCGGGCCCCTGAATGATCCACCCGCATCTTGCGGGCCGTTCGTCAGGCCAGGGCGCGCTGCTTGATCAGCCCGCGGTCATGCAGCAGCTGGGCGATCTGCACGGCGTTGAGCGCCGCGCCCTTGCGCAGGTTGTCGGAGACCACCCACAGCGACAGGCCGTGCTCGAGGGTCGGGTCGTTGCGGATGCGGCTGACATAGACCGGGAACTCGCCCTGGATGTCCTTGGGCGTGGCGTAGCCGCCGTCCTCGCGCTTGTCGATGACCACCACGCCCGGCGCCTCGCGGAGGATCTCGCGGGCCTCGTCGTCGCTGATCGGCCGCTCGAACTCGACGTTGACCGCCTCGCCATGGCCGACGAACACCGGCACGCGTACGCAGGTGGCGCTGACCTTGATCGCCGGATCGAGCATCTTGTGCGTCTCGTCGACCATCTTGCGCTCCTCCTTGGTGTCGCCGGAGTCGTCGTCGATGAACGAGTCGCACTGCGGGATCACGTTGAAGGCGATCTGCTTGGGGTATTTCTTCGGCTCGGGCGCGCCGAGGACGAACACGCCCTTGGTCTGCTCCCACAGCTCGTCCATGCCTTCCTTGCCCGAGCCGGACACCGACTGATAGGTCGAGATCACGACACGCCTGATCTTCGCGGCGTCATGCAGCGGCTTGAGCGCCACCAGCAGGCCGGCCGTGGTGCAGTTGGGGTTGGCGATGATGTTCTTCTTCGTGAAGCCCTCGACCGCGTCCGGATTCACCTCCGGCACGATCAACGGCACGTCCGGATCCATGCGCCAGGACGAGGAGTTGTCGATCACCACCGGGCCGGCCTTGCCGATCCGCTCGGCCCAGGCCCTGGACACTTCGCCGCCCGCGCTCATCAGCACGATGTCGACGGTCGAGAAGTCGAACTGCTCCAGGTCCTCGCATTTGAGGATCTTTTCGCCGAAGGACACTTCGACACCGATGGACTTGCGGCTGGCGATGGCGTGAATCCGGTCCACGGGGAAATTCACTTCCTCGAGGATGTTGAACATCTCACGGCCCACATTGCCCGTGGCGCCGACCACGGCGACCCGGTAGCCCATCGCTTGTCTCCTTCGCTGAAAAGCGCGTTCCCGTTACGCCCCCGAACCTGACGGCGCAAGCGGAGGAAAGCTCAAGCCGCCGTCAGCCCCCCTTTCGGGTCTGGTTCTCGACGCCTTGCGCACTAGGTCTGCACAACAGGACAACGGAGGGCGTCATGGCCAACGTGATGATCACCTACAGGCTACGGGCCGGCGTGGACCGGGCGGCGTTCGAGACCTGGGTGCGCGACTACGACTACCCCAACATCCGCGGCGTCCGGCGCGTCACGGCCTTCACCAACCACCGGGTCGAGCGGCTGCTGATCGGCGAGGGCGCGCCCTCTGTCGACTATGTCGAGGTGTTCGACCTCGACGACCTCGACGGCTTCATCGCGGAGGATCTCACCGGGCCGGTGATCCAGACGGTGATGGGCGCGTTCATGGCCTGGGTCGAAGAGCCCCAGTT
>DAORNX010000420.1:0-2585 GCA_035441225.1 Caulobacter sp. | reverse complement strand
TCGTCCATGCCCAGGATGGCGATGATGTCCTTCAGCTGCTTGTACTGCTGCAGGATCTCCTGGGTCTGACGGGCGACGCGGTAATGTTCCTCGCCGATCACCAGGGGATCCATGATCCGGCTGGTCGAGTCCAGCGGGTCAACGGCCGGGAAGATGGCCTGGGCGGCGATGTCACGGCTCAGCACGGTCGTGGCGTCGAGGTGGGCGAACGAGGCGGCCGGGGCCGGGTCGGTCAGGTCGTCGGCGGGCACGTAGATGGCCTGCACCGAGGTGATCGACCCCTTGTTGGTCGAGGTGATGCGCTCCTGCAGGTTGCCCATCTCCGTGGCCAGGGTGGGCTGATAGCCCACCGCCGAGGGGATGCGGCCCAGCAGCGCCGACACTTCCGAACCGGCCTGGGTGAAGCGGAAGATGTTGTCGATGAACAGCAGCACGTCCTTGCCTTCCACGTCGCGGAAGTACTCGGCCTGGGTCAGGCCGGTCAGGGCGACGCGGGCGCGGGCGCCCGGGGGCTCGTTCATCTGGCCGTAGACCAGGGCGCACTTGGAGCCTTCGGTCGAGCCGTTGTTGTGCTTGGGGTCCACGTTCACGTTGGACTCGATCATCTCGTGATAGAGATCGTTGCCCTCGCGGGTGCGCTCGCCCACGCCGGCCAGCACCGAATAGCCGCCGTAGGCCTTGGCGATGTTGTTGATCAGCTCCTGCATGGTCACGGTCTTGCCCACGCCGGCGCCGCCGAACAGGCCGATCTTGCCGCCCTTGGTGTAGGGGCACATCAGGTCGATGACCTTGATGCCGGTGACCAGCACTTCGGCCGAGGTCGACTGCTCCGCGAAGCTCGGGGCCTCGCGGTGAATGACGTTGTAGTGCGGCGTGACGATCGGACCGGCCTCGTCGATCGGCTCGCCAATGACGTTCATGATGCGGCCCAGGGTCGCCGGGCCGACCGGCACCATGATGCCCTTGCCGGTGTCGGCGACGTCCTGGCCGCGGGTCAGGCCCTCGGTGGTGTCCATGGCGATGGTGCGGACGGTGTTCTCGCCCAGGTGCTGGGCGACCTCGAGCACCAGGCGGAAGGGCTCCCCGGTCTTCTGGTCGAGGTTGGTGGTCTCGAGCGCGTTCATGATCGCCGGCAGGTGGCCGTCGAACTCCACGTCGACCACGGCGCCGATGACCTGGACGATCTTGCCGGTCGCCACGACGGCGGACGGCTTGACGGCCTTGGGGGCGGCGGTCTGGGCGGCGGCGGCTTTCGGAGCAGCCTTCTTCGCCGGCGCCTTGGGCGCGGCGGCCTTGGGAGCGGCGGCTTTCTTGGGGGCGGTGGCCATTGGTCTGGTCTTCCGTGCGGTCTTTATGCGGTCAGAGAGCTTCGGCGCCGGAGATGATCTCGATCAGCTCCTTGGTGATCTGCGCCTGGCGGGTGCGGTTGTATTGGACAGTGAGGCCCTTGATCATGTCGCCGGCGTTGCGCGTGGCGTTATCCATGGCCGTCATCTGGCTGGCGTAGAAGCCGGCCATGTTCTCGAGCAGGGCGGAGAGCACCTGCACCGTGATGTTGCGCGGCAACAGGGTCTCGAGGATGCCCTCTTCGGAGGGTTCGTATTCGTAGACGGCGCCCTGCAGGTCGGTGACGCCGCCGCCCTCGACCTGGGCCGGGATCAGCTGCCGGGCGGTCGGGGTCTGGCTGACCACCGACTTGAAGCGGCTGTAGAACAGGGTGACCACGTCGACATCGCCGGCTTCGTAGAGCTCGATGATGCGATCGGCGATCGGCTGGGCCACCGACAGGGTCAGGGTGCGCTCGGCCGACAGGTCGAACGACTGGACGATCCGGTCGCCGTACAGGCGGCGCAGCGGCGGCAGGGCCTTCTTGCCGACGGTGACGATCTTCACGTCCTTGCCCTCGGCCAGCAGGGCGGCGATGCGATCACGCGCCGCGCGGACGATGGACGAGGTGAAGCCGCCCGCCAGGCCGCGGTCGGCGGCGGCCACGACGATGAGGTGACGCTGATCGGCGCCCGTGCCGGCGAGCAGCCGCGGGGCGCTGTCGCCGCTGACGCCGGCGGCGAGATTGGCGATCACCGCGGCCATCCGTTCCGCATAGGGACGCGCGTTCTGCGCGGCGTCCTGGCTGCGGCGCAGCTTGGCGGCGGCGACCATCTGCATGGCCTTCGTGATCTTCTGCGTGGCTTTCACGCTCGAGATCCGATTGCGCATGTCCTTGAGGCTGGCCATCGAGGGCTACTCTCTCTCGCTCTCGGCCAGTCTTACGCGAAGGTCGCGGTGAAGCTCTCGAGGGCCTTCTTGAGGGTGTCCTCAAGATCGGCGCCGAGGGCCTTGGTGGTGCGGATCGCGTCCAGCAGGTCCTGGTGCTTGCTGTGCAGGCGGGCCAGGAACTCGCGCTCGAAGCGGCCGACGGCGGCGGTCGGGATGCCGTCGAGATAGCCGCGGGTGCCGGCGTAGATCACGCACACCTGCTCCTCGACCGCCAGCGGCGCGTACTGCGGCTGCTTGAGCAGCTCGGTCAGTCGCTCGCCGCGGGCCAGCTGGCGCTGGGTGGCGGCGTCGAGGTCGGAGCCGAACTT
>DAORNX010000419.1:0-2599 GCA_035441225.1 Caulobacter sp. | reverse complement strand
GGACCGGTCGCTTGACGCGCCGATCGCCGGCGACGGCGAGGAGGACTGGCTGGGCCTGCTGCCCGACGAGCGCGACCGGCCCGACCAGCAGGTCCAGGCGATCCTCGACGGCGAGCGCCGCACCGGCCTGGTCGGCCGGTCGATGGCGGTGCTGACCGCCCGTGAGCGGTCGGTGATCGAGGCCCGCCGGCTGGCCGAGGATCCGGTCACGCTCGAGGCCCTGGGCGCCCGGATGGGGGTGTCCAAGGAACGCGTGCGCCAGATCGAACAGGCCGCCCTGGGCAAGCTGCGCGCCTTCATCGAGCGCGAGGTCGGCGATCCGGTGGCGGCGGGCCTGATCGGCTAGGGGGGCCGGATTTCCAAAGGCGGGGCCGCCGCTTCGCGGCTGCCGCAGGCGGCCCTTGAGCGGGGACCCGCCGGAGCAATCCTGGCCGTCAAGTCATCAGGGCGAGGTCCGCCACGAAGACAACGTGGCGCTGCCCTACCCCTTCCGGGCGCCGAGCACCCGCATTCCCAGCAGGGTCACCGCGATCAGCACGACCTCGATGACCATCGGCGGGATCAGGACCTGACCGCCGCCGGTGACCAGCAGGTTGATCACCCGGCCCGCCAGCGCGATCCCCAGCAGCAGCAGCAGCGGCCGCAGCCACGTCGCGTCGTTGCGGATCGCGGCCAGCAGGAACATCACGCCGGAAGCCCCGAAGAAACCGGCCATGTCGGCCCGCAGGGTTCCCAGTCCGGCCGGTCCGTCGGCCGACAGGCCCATGGCCGCGCCGATGTCCGCCGGGCTGATCCAGAAGCGGCTGGCCAGCAACAGTGCCAGCAGGCCCACCAGGCCGATCAGGCCCCGCGTCAACGTCCGGGCCATGGGCCCCTCCCCGGTTGCGTGTTCCGCGTCTCCCGCGGACGCGCCGGCCGCGAGGCTAGCACGCCCGCGCGCGATTACCACCCGGTAACCGGATTCGTCAGTCGGCCTCCGCCTCGGTCGCCAGCCCCGCGGCCAGCGGATGGGCGTCGTGGGCGACCGGGCCGCGCGCCAGCTCCCGCGCCAGGGTCTCGCGGTCGAGCTCGCCTTCCCAGCGGGCGACCACCAGGGTCGCCACCCCGTTGCCGACCAGATTGGTCAGGGCCCGGCATTCACTCATGAACCGGTCGATGCCGACGATCAGGGCCAGGGCGGCGATCGGGATGTCGGGGACCACGGCCAGGGTCGCGGCCAGGGTGATGAAGCCGGCGCCGGTCACGCCGCTGGCGCCCTTGGAGGTCAGCATGGCCACGCCCAGGATGGTCGCCAGCTGCCAGGCGTCGAGGGGGGTGTTGGTCGCCTGGGCCAGGAACAGGGTGGCCAGGGTCATGTAGATGTTGGTGCCGTCGAGGTTGAAGCTGTAGCCGGTCGGGATCACCAGGCCGGTCACCGACCGCGAGGCGCCCAGTCGCTGCAGCTTCTCCATGATCTGCGGCAGCACCGACTCCGACGAGCTGGTGCCCAGCACGATCAGCAGCTCCTCGCGGATGTAGCCGATGAACTTCAGGATCGAGAAGCCGGCCAGGCGGGCGATCAGGCCCAGCACGACCAGCACGAAGATCAGGCTGGTGGCGTAGAAGGTCCCGATCAGCACCGCCAGGTTGCCCAGCGCCGCCACGCCGTACTTGCCGATTGTGAAGCCCATGGCCCCGAAGGCGCCCAGCGGCGCCAGCCGCACCACGATGTGGATGATGCCGAAGAACACCCGGCCGATCTGATCCAGCGTGTCGGCCACCCTGTCGCCGAACTCGCCCAGCCGGGCGCAGGCGAAGCCGGTCAGGATGGCGATCAGCAGCACCTGCAGCAGCTCGCCATTGGCCAGGGCGCCGAAGAAGGTGTCGGGGATCAGGTGCAGCAGCCAGGCGACGGTCCCCTCCCCGTGCGCCGCCTTGGCCGCGTAGTCGGCCGCCACCGTCGGATCGAGGGTCGACGGGTCGACGTCGAAGCCCGCCCCCGGGCGCACCACCAGCCCGACCAGCAGCCCGACCGCCAGGGCCAGGGTCGAGACCACCTCGAAATAGACCAGCGTCCTGGCCCCGACCCGGCCGAACGCCTTCAGGTCGGTCATCCGGGCGATGCCGCCGGCGACGGTGACGAAGATCACCGGCGCGATGACCAGCTTGATCAGCTTGATGAAGCCGTCGGCCAGAGGCTTGAGCGCCACGCCGGTGGCCGGCCAGATCGCGCCCACGGCGACGCCGAGCGCGATGGCGATCAGCACCTGGACATAGAGCAGCTTCAGATACCGCATTCACCCCCCGGCAGGCCGCCGCCGGGGTTCCGCTGAGGCTCCCCGCACGCTATGACCGGGCCGCGTGGCCCGGTAGCTCAGCAGGATAGAGCAGCGCTTTCCTAAAGCGAAGGTCGGGGGTTCGAGTCCCTCCCGGGCCGCCAGACAGTCGGACTGGCTGGCGGTGCGGAGACGGTTGTTCACCCGGGATCGGGTGATGTGCGTCATCGCAACGGCGGTCAGCCGCCCAGGCCGATGCACATCATCTTCAGTTCGAGGTACTCGTCGAGGCCGAAGTGGGAGCCCTCGCGGCCGAGGCCCGATTCCTTGACGCCGCCGAACGG
>DAORNX010000418.1:0-2603 GCA_035441225.1 Caulobacter sp. | reverse complement strand
GCTCCGACGCGGACTTCGCGCAGGCCGAGGACGGCCGCGCCGCCGACGCCGAGCGCGATCAGCGCCATGGCCAGCCAGGTCAGCAGGGATTGCAGCTGCAGCGGATCCATGGGCTCAGATCCTCATGTCGATCATCTTGCGCATGACCATGTTGCCGATGAACATCCAGGTCCCGAGGGCCGCCAGGCCGAGCTGGACGGTCCGCTCGTGGATCACGTCGCCGTAGAAGTGCGGGCTGGCCACCTGCAGGATGGCGAACACCGCGAACGGCGCCGAAGTCAGGATGATGGCCGAGGCGCGGCCCTCGCCGGAGGCGGCCTTGATCTTCAGCCGCATCTTGTGCCGTTCGCGCACCGCCTTGGCGTTCATCTTCAGCAGGCCGGTCAGGTTGCCGCCCGACCGTTCCTGCAGTCGGATGGTCGCGGCGAACAGATCCACGTCCGGATGGCGGCAGCGGTCGGCGACCCGGCCGACCGCCTGCTCGAGCGTGGCGCCATAGGCGATCTCGTCGCCGGCCATGCCGAACTCGCTCCCGAGCGGGTCGGGCATCTCGCGCCCGACGAGGGCCACGGCGGTCGGCACGGGGTGGCCGGCCTCGAGGCTGCGGACGATGATCTCGAGCGCGTTGGGCAACTGCAGGCCGATGGCCTTGGCCCGGGCGCCGGCCTTGATCTTCAACCACAGGAGCGGCAGTCCCAGGGCGAACACAGGCGCGGCGGTAAGGCCCAGCAGCGGGTTCTTCGTCCAGAGAAACACCATCGCATAGGCGATGAGGCCCAGGCCCGCGGCGTAGAGGGTCCAGGTGCGCGGCTGGTAGCTGACCCCGGATCTGATCACCAGGTCCGAAAACCAGCGCACCAGGATGCGGCTGTTGCCATGCTCGTCCAGACCCCGCTGCTTGCGCAGCTCGACCACCAGATCGGCCAGGTTGGTGACCGTCTGCGCCAGGTGCAGCCGCTTGTTGACCTTGCGCCGGGTCCCGGCGACCCGGACCAGGCCCCAGGCGGCCTGGGCCGCGGCGAACACCGCCGCCCCGATCAGGATCATGAACACCAGGCGAGGATCGACGTCGGGCATCAGAGCGTCTCCCTGCGTGGTTCGACACGCGACCTCCGGCCGCTGCTCAACATGACGTGGAGGGATACCCGTCCCCGCCCCACGTCATCCTGAGCAGGCGCAAAGGGCCGTGTCGAAGGACGCAAACCCATCACAGCGCCCGCTGCGGGTCGAAGTAGGCGGTGTCGAAGGGGATGCCCTTGCGGATCATTTCGTCGAGGCATTTGGGGCGCAGGCCGGTGGCGCGGAACTCGCCGATCACCGTCCCGTCCGGCTCGGTCCGCAGCCGGTTGAAGACGAAGATGTCCTGCATCTGCACGACATTGCCTTCCATGCCGGTGATCTCGGTGACGCTCATCACCTTCCGCTTGCCGTCGGACAGGCGCATCACCTGGACCACCATGCCGACGGCGGCGGCGATCTGGCCCCGGACGGCTTCGGCGCTGAGCGTCATGCCGCCCATGGCGACCATCTGCTCCAGGCGGGTGATGGCCTCGCGGGCCGAGTTGGAGTGGATCGTGGCCATCGAGCCCTCGTGGCCGGTGTTCATGGCCTGCAGCATGTCGAAGGCTTCCTCGCCGCGGACCTCGCCCAGGATCACCCGGTCGGGCCGCATGCGCAGGGCGTTCTTGACCAGTTCGCGCTGGCGGATCTCGCCCTTGCCCTCAATGTTCGGCGGGCGGGTCTCCATGCGCACCACGTGGGGCTGCTGCAGCTGCAGTTCGGCCGCATCCTCGATGGTGATCAGCCGCTCGCCGTGGCTGATGGCGGCCGAACAGGCGTTGAGCAGGGTGGTCTTGCCCGAGCCCGTGCCGCCGGAGATGACTGTCGAGACGCGGGCCCGGACCGCCCCGTGCAGGAATTCGGCGACGCAGGCCGGCATGGCCCCGACCGCCACCAGCCGCTCGAAGCTCAGCGGCTTCTTGGAGAATTTGCGGATCGACACCGCCGCCCCGTCGATGGCGATCGGGGCGATGGCCGCGTTGACCCGGCTGCCGTCGGCCAGGCGTGCGTCGACCATCGGGCTCGATTCGTCGATGCGCCGGCCGACGGCGGCGACGATGCGATTGACGATACGCAGCAGGTGATCGTTGTCGCGGAAGCGGATCGGCGTCAGCTCGAGCTCGCCGCGGCGCTCGACGTAGACCTGGAACGGCCCGTTGATCAGGATGTCATTGATCGACTCGTCCTTGAGCAGGGGCTCGATCGGCCCCAGGCCGACCATTTCGTCGAACACCTCCTCGCCCATCTGGTCGAGTTCGGCGGTGTTCAGCGCCAGCCGACTGTCGCGCGCGAAGTCGCCGACCAGCCGCCGGACCTGCCGACGCATCTCGCCCTCGTCCAGCTCGCCGAGCTTGGACAGGTCGATTTCCTCGATCAGCCGGGCATGGAGTCGCAGCCGCATGTCCAGCTGTTCGTCGGAGACGTGCGGGGCCCTCGGCGGGGGGCTTTCGACGACCGGCGCGGGGGCCGCGGCGGGGGCGGCCACCGGCTCGGCCCTGGCGGCGCGACGCAGGGAAAACCGGCTCATCCGACGGCCCTCGCCT
>DAORNX010000417.1:2400-2612 GCA_035441225.1 Caulobacter sp. | reverse complement strand
GGCCCTGGCGGAAATCGGCCCGCGCGCCGACGCCGCCGACGCCCGCCTGCTGGCCCTGCTGCCCAAGGGCAAGCGCGGGGCCTTCCTCGAGGCGCTGGCGGCCCTGTCGTCCGTCGCCGCCCCGACCCGGGAAAAGAAGATCAAGCCGCCGAAGGCCGACAAGCCCGCGAAACCCGAGAAGGCCGCCAAGGCGCCCAAGCCGACCAGGCCCG
>DAORNX010000417.1:0-2230 GCA_035441225.1 Caulobacter sp. | reverse complement strand
CCTTCGCTCCTGCGCCACCGAGATCATGGGTCCTCGCGACAGGCGCGAGGATGACGGTGGTTGGTCAGACCCGGATATCCAGCAGCGACCCCGGGCGGAGGATGCGGGCGGGCGGTTCGTCGGGCTGGGCCGACGGCGTGCGCTGGAGCGGCTGCGGCGCAGACGGGGCCTGGGTCTGGAGCGGGACGGCCTTCGCCGGCGCCGTCTGGGGCTGGGCCGGGGTGGTGGTGGCGGCCTTGCCCAACGCCGCGTCGAAAAAGGCCCGTTGCGCCGCCGATCTGGCCGCGCCCTGCCCCGAGCCCTGCGCCGGCGGCGGGACATTGGCCCAGACGTTGGGTCGAACGGGAGTCACGGGCGTCTCGGAAACATGGTTAACGAGACGCCAAGATGCGGCGGCGTGGTGAAGGCGCGGTTAACGCCGGGTGGCGGCGACGATCTCGCGCTCTTCGGCCGGGGTCAGTTCGCCAGTGAACTTGGCGGTGATCACGCCAGAGGCGTCGACCAGGAAACTCTCGGGGACGCCGGTGACGCCGAACTCCAGACCCGCGCGGCCGTCGCGGTCGAGCAGCCGCGCGGCGTACGGATCCCCGACCCGCCCGAGAAAGGCCCGATTGTTCTCCGGCGCATCCTTGTAGCCGATGCCCAGGATGATCACCCCCTGGCCCCTGAGCCGCATCAGGGCCGGGGCCTCAAGCTCGCAGGGGGCGCACCAGGAGGCGTAGAAGTTGATCAGCAGCGGCCCTGGCGCGGCCTGGCGAACCGGCGTCGGCCGGCCGGTCTCCAGCGCCGGCAGGGCCAGATCGGGCACGGGCCGGCCGACCAGGGCCGCCGGCTGGACGTTGGGATTGCGCTTCAACGAATAGCCGGCGAACAGCACCCCGAGCAGGACCAGGGCCACCAGCGGGACGAAGGCCAGCCAGCGCCTCATGGGCGGTCCTTGCCGCGGGCCTCGACCTCGCGCTTCCATCGCCGCGCCCGGGCCAGGCTGTCGGCGATCATCCAGCCGAAGGCCACGGCCGTTATGATGAAGGACGGCCAGACGTAGGCGGCGTACTTTCCGGCATCGAAATCGAGCATCGTCGTCAGCCTTCCGCCGCCTGCAGGGCCAGCACTGCGGCCCGCCGGCGCCAGACCTCCGCACGGATCCGCACCAGCCAGAGCGACCCGAAGGCGCTGGTGTAGCCCAGCGCCATCAGCGCCATGGGAATGAGATAGGCCGGCGGGAGGCGGTTCTCGGCCTTGGCGGCGAACACCGTCGCACCCTGGTGCAGGCTGTTCCACCATTCGACCGAATAGTGGATCACCGGCAGGTTGATCAGGCCGACCAGCGCCAGGATGGCCGCCGCCCGGCCCGCCTTGGTTTCGTCGTCGATCGCCGCGCGCAGGGCCATGTAGCCGAGCCAGAACAGGAACAGCACCAGCACCGAGGTCAGGCGCGCGTCCCACACCCACCAGGTTCCCCACATCGGCTTGCCCCACAGGGCGCCGGTGACCAGGGCCAGGGCGGTGAAGGCCGCGCCCAGCGGAGCGCAGGCCCGGGCGGCGGCGTCGGCCAGGGCGTGTCGGTAGACCAGCGACAGGAAGCTCGCGACGCCCAGGCAGATGTAGCTGAACATCGCCAGATAGGCGGCCGGCACATGGATGAACATGATCCGCACCGTGTCGCCCTGCTGGTAGTCCTCCGGCGCGGCGAAGCTGAACCACAGGCCGACCGCGATCAGCGCCGCGGCCAGGGCGCCGAAGGCCGGCGCGGCCCGTCGCGAGAAGGCCATGAACCGGTCAGGGTTGGCGAGGAAGGCGAACATGCCCGCCGGTTACCTGCTGGGCGACCGGCGGGCAAGCTGCGGATGTTACTGATCCGGCGCCTCGGGACCCTCGCCCAGTTCGATCTCGATGTCCTCGTCGTCGCCAGGGTCGCCCATGAACATCATGTCGCCGGGACCGCCGACCTCCTCCATGGCCATCGGCGCGCCGGGACCGCCGGGGCCGGCGCGGTGGATCATCCGCATGCGCCGGACGCCGGGTCCGTGCATCCCGCCCATGCCGCGGCCCATGTGCAGGGCGTCGAAGGCCTTCTGCTGCGACGGGCTGAGCTGGCCGTAGAAGGCGCGGATGGCGTCATTGTGCTTGCGGAACATGGCCTGGTGTTCGGCCATCCTCTTTTCCATCATGGCCAGCCGCTCGGGCGTGGTGGCGGGCATGGCCGGGCGCGGCATCGCCGCGGCGCCGG
>DAORNX010000416.1:0-2615 GCA_035441225.1 Caulobacter sp. | reverse complement strand
CAGGATTTCGGCGATCTGCTCAAGTCGGTGATGACCGACGCCATGCAGGCGTCGAAGACCGCCGAGACCCAGATGGCCGCCCAGGTCTCGGGCAAGGCCGAACTGATCGACGTGGTCACCGCCATCTCCTCGGCCGAGGCCAGCCTCGAGACGGTCATGGCCGTCCGTGACCAGGTAATCTCGGCCTACCAGGAAATCATGCGGATGCCGATCTAGCAGCGGCCGCCCCTCAGGCGCTGACCCGGGGGACGCGGGCGACGATCGGTCGGTCAGGCTCCTGCCAGGCGTCCGGATGCGCCGGGTCATAGTCGATCGCCGCCCTGCGGATGAACCGGTGGGTGCGCCAGCGCGAGGCGTTCCAGCCATTGTCCTTGCTGGGGAAGTTCCAGGGCCAGGCATTGTAGTCGTTGTGGTCCTGCACGACCCTGTGGTGCCGCCATTCGACCTTGCCGGCGGCCGGCGAGTCCTTTTTCAGCCTTGGCCCGAACTTGCCCAGGGCATGGAGCGACGGCCGCTCGCCCTGGTGCAGGGCGGCCTCCAGCACATCGCCGGGCGGGAAGGCCCAGGTGAGGACCCGGTCCGTGTCGGAACTGAGCACGATGATCCGCTCGATGGCCCTGACGGCCCCGTCGAACCGCGGGTCGTCGAGGATGTCGTCGTCGGCCGCGGCGGCCATCAGCAGCACGGTCCCGACCTGCGGCGCGTTGGCGTCGGCGGTCACCAGGCGCAGGGTATCCAGCGCAACCCGCGCGCCCAGGCTGTGGGTGACGAAGTTGATCCGCGCCGGCCGGGTTCTCGGATCCAGCAGCAGCCTGGCGAAGTGCTTCGCCGTCTCCCTCACGTCCTCGATCTCGTTGGGATAGCCCAACGGCCGGGTCGGGGCGAAGCCGGCTGAATCGCCGGGCCAGAGCACGGGGATCAGGTTGTCGACGGGGCTGAACAGCGGATCGGTCCGGACGCCCAGCCCCATGGCCTCCTGCACGGCGGCGCCCAGCGACATGAAGCCCCGGTCGCGGTCGGTGTTGAAGCCATGCACCAGGAACCAGACCTCGCGGCCCTGCAGCGGCGCGCTGCGTTCGGCCGACATCAGGGGCAGCGGCTTCAGGTCGGTCCGCTGGTGCGCGGCGTAGGTCCAGTCCCGCCAGCGATAGCCGGCGAAGGGCTCGATGCGGAACAGCTGGGCGTCGGTGACGCCGCCGCCGAGGCCGCTGGCGCGAAAGCTGATGAAGACCGGCGTCGATGCCATCGGGCGCGCCTACGTCCGCTTGACGGCGCTGACGCTGCGCCAGGCCTTCATGGCTTCGGACAGGGCGCTGACGATGTCGTTGGCCACCGGGGCCAGCGGCACCGAGACGGCTCCGAAGATCGCCGCGGCGATGAAGCCCGCCAAGGGCTCAGGGTCCTGGATGCCGACCAGCGTAAGCATCTGGCCGCCGGTGATGCTGTTGAAGCTGACGGCCAGGCCTATCGCGGCGATGCCGGACCACAGGCGCAGCACGGCGCCGTAGCTTTCCTCGGCCACGGCGAAGGCGGCCTGGATGCGGGTGTCGAGCGCGGCGGTGAAGCGGCCGGCCAGGGCGGCGTCATTGGCCGTGGGGGTGAAGTCGTCCCGGGCGGATTCGTTGGCCGCCTTTTCCTCGGTCAGGGCCAAGGCCAGCCGGTCGGCATAGCTGCCTTGCCGGATGGCCGCCGCGCCGCCGCCCATGCCCCAGATGTTGTCGATGACCCCGGCGACCTCGCCGGGGGGCATGAACGGCAGCGCCAGCAGCGTTCCCTGTCGCAGGGTCGAGGGGGCCTCGCCCTTGCTGCGACCGTTGCGATACTGCTGGACCAGGATGTCCATGAAGTCCGGCCCGTAGGTGCGGCGCAGGGCCGGCTCCAGGTTGCCGGCCAGCTTGCGGATTTCGTTGAAGCCGACGAACGGCAGGCCGAACACGCCCGCCTTGCTGAACCGGCTCGGCCGGCCGCGCCAGGCGATCGCCTTGCCGAGGGCTTCAACCAGGCCGTAGGCCGCGATGCCGAAGGCGCCGGCCGCCGAGATCAGCGCCAGGATGTTGTCGAACTTGTCCATGTCGCCCTCGTCGCGCGATGTCGCCAAGTCTCACTCAACCATAAGGGGAATTCAGCGGTCGGGCAAGGCGCCGGGTCGTCGGTCCGGATCCAGCGCAACGGTCGCCGTGGCGGCGACTCCGCCGGCCAGCATGTGGCGCGTGATGCGCTCGAAGTGCTGGATGAAGCGAGCGATCTCCCCGCGGCGCTCCGCGGGCAGATCGCCCGGCGCCATTGCGAGCAGCCCGGCCTCCTGTTCGCAGCGCCACGCGAGCACGCTGTCGAACGAAGGGGCGGCGAGAAAGACGATCGCGTCGAACCCGCCGAAGAAGGCCTGGTAACGGCCGGCCAGGGCCTCGTCGGCGTAGCCGCGCCAGACGGCGTTCGGGTCTTCCTCGCGCTCCAGGGCGTTGATCGGGGCGGCGAGGGTCGCCGGGTCCTGACGTGTCGCGCCCAGGCACCATCCATCGACCAGGATGGCCGCGGGTCGGCCCGGAAAACGGGGCCAGTCCGGGGGCGGCGCCCGCTCGTCGGCCAGCTTGTCGAACCCGGGCAGGGGCGTGGCG
>DAORNX010000415.1:403-2617 GCA_035441225.1 Caulobacter sp. | reverse complement strand
CAGACGGTGGACCAGGGTCGCCGGCGGACAGATGGCCACCCGCGCGCCCGGCGGCCTGGCGTCGAGGGCGGCGGCGACGGCGCGGGCCTCGTCGAGTGACGCGGCCAGCCCGTTCATCTTCCAGTTTCCAGCAATCAGCGGCCGCGAAGCGGTCATCGACAAAGCCCCGTCGTTTCAGAAATCCCGTCCCGCGCCCTACGCGAAGGCGACCGCCCTGTCACGCCGCATCGGCGCCACGCTTGCGGGGTTGGATGCGCCTCCACTATACCGCCGGGGCGGCGCAAGCGCCCCGCGTTCCTGAGGGTCTGTCCTTTCATGCTCGCCTTTATGCGGAAGTTCGCCAAATCCTGGCTCGCCCTCCTGCTGTTCGTCCCGCTGCTGGTGGGATTCGCCGTGTTCGGCGTGAACCGCGACATCCTCGGCGGCGCGGGATCCAACTATGTGATCAAGGCCGGCAGCCGCACGATCACGGCCTACGACTTCAAGCGCGAGTTCGACAGCTACAAGACCCAGCTTGAACAGCGTTTCCAGCAGGCCATCTCGCCCGAACTGGCGCAGCAACAGGGCCTCGACCGCCGTGTGCTCGAGGAACTGGCGTTCCGGGAATCGCTGGACGAACTGCTGTCCCGGATGGGGCTGCGCGCCTCGGACAAGATGCTGAAGGATGAACTGCGCAAGGCGCCGGTGTTCTTCGATTCAGTGACCGGCGAGTTCGACGAGAACAAGTACGCCCAGGCGCTGCGCGAGAAGGGCCTGACCCCGGCGGTGTTCGAGGGCATCCTCACCGACGAGATGCGCCGCAACCAGTTTGTCGCCGCCGCCGTGGCGGGCCTGCGGGCGCCGCGGGCCTATTCGGCGATCGGCGGCCTGTTCGCGCTCGAGCAGCGCGACCTGGCCTATTTCACCGTCACGCCGGCGAGCGTCGGACCGGTCGCCGAGCCGACCGAGGCCGAGATCAACGCCTTCATCAAGGAAAACGCCGCCCGGCTGACGATGCCGGAGTTCCGCGCCTTCACCGTGGTGCACTTCTCGGCCAAGGACCTTGAGAAGACCGTGACGGTCGACGAGGCCGAGGTGCAGAAGCAGTTCGCCTTCATGAAGGACAGCCTGTCCAAGCCCGAGCTGCGCTCGGTGACGCAGATCCCGGCCAAGGACGCCGCCCAGGCCGCGGCGATCATCGCCCGGCTGCAGAAGGGCGAGGATCCGTCCGCCGTGGCCAGGTCCGTCGGCGTGACGGCGGTGTCCTACGCCGACAAGCCGCGCACCGCCTTCTTCGACCCAGCCATCGCGGCGGCGGCCTTCTCGCTGCCCGAAGGCGCCGTCAGCGCGCCGCTGAAGGGGCAGTTCGGCCTGGCCGTGATCAAGGTGACCAAGGTCGTCGCCGGCAAGGAGGCCACCCTCGAGGAGCACCGGGCCGAGATCGTGGCCAAGGTGCGCGGGGACCTGGCCGGGGCGAAGATCTCCGACCTGTCCAAGGTCTACGAGGACGCCCACGAGGCGGGCGCCACCCTGCCCGAAGCCGCCCGCAAGGCCGGCGTGCCGACCACCGTCTATGCGCCGGTGACCGCCGACGGACGCGGCCAGGACGGCAAGCCGGTCGCTGGCGTCTCGCCGCAGGTGCTCAAGGCGGTCTACGAACTGCCGCAGGGCGGCGAAAGCGACATCCAGGAGGCCGGCGAGGGCGACTATTTCGCGGTCCGCGTCGACCGCATCGTGCCGCCGGCCATGCCGCCTATGGCGTCGATCCGGCCGCAGATGATCCGCACCCTCATGCTCAAGACCCAGGCCGACCGCATGAAGGCCCGCGCCGAGGCGCTGGTCGCCCGGATCCGCAAGGGCGAAACCCTGGAAGCCGTGGCCGCCTCGGCCGGCGCGCCGGTGGTCCGGGTCAGCGGCATCAGCCGCGCCACCCTGCAGGCCCACCAGGCGCTCGGTCGCGATCTGGTCGGGGGCGTGCTCGGGGCCCGGAAGGGCGAGGCCTTCTCGGCCAGCGCGCCGGACTTCAGCGTCGCGGTGGCCGTGGTCACCGCCATTCGCACCGGCGATCCTCAGCAGGTGGCCCAGGCCACCGAGCAGGCGCGCCAGCAGTTCACCCAGGAACTGTTCGGCGACATCGGCGAGGCGGCCCGCAGCTACGCCCGCACCCGCCTCAAGACCAAGGCCGATCTGACCCGCGCCCGCATCGCCATCGGCATCGATCCGGCCGTGGCGGCC
>DAORNX010000415.1:0-342 GCA_035441225.1 Caulobacter sp. | reverse complement strand
TCAAGGCGGCATGGGAGGCAGGACGGCCCCAGGTCGTCTTTCGCCGGCTGATCGACGATCTGGAGACGCCGGTCTCGGCCTATCTGAAGATCGCCCGTGACCGGCCCTACGCCTTCCTGTTCGAATCGGTCGAGGGCGGCGCATGGCGCGGCCGCTATTCCATCGTGGCGATGAAGCCGGACCTGGTCTGGCGCTGCCGCGGCGACGTCGCCGAGGTCGCCGAGGGCGAGGCCATCGCCGCCGATCGCTTCACGGCGCAGGCCGGCGGGGCGCTGGACAGCCTACGCGATCTGGTGGCCCGCTCGCGCATCGAACTACCGGCCGGCCTGCCGCCGCCGGCCG
>DAORNX010000414.1:0-2623 GCA_035441225.1 Caulobacter sp. | reverse complement strand
CGGCTAGCATGAGCAAATTGTAATCCGGCGGTCAGCCGCTTCCCCTTTCCTCGCCGGCGATCCTGCGGGAGGGTTCGCGGTCGCGGCGTTGGCAGCGTCAGGTGGGGGACAGTTTCATGCATATCCGGATCAAGGCCGCCCTGGCCGTGCTCGCCGCTGTCCTCGTCGGCGCGACCTGGACCCTGGCCGGGGCGCGCGAACCGGTGCAGCCCCTGCCCTCGCTCAGCGAGCCCTCGCTGTCGCCCGATGGCCAGACCATCGCCTTCGCCTCGGGCGGCGACATCTGGACCGTGCCGGCGGCCGGCGGCGTGGCGCGGCTGCTGGTCACCGACCGGGCCACCGAGTCGCGGCCGCTGTATTCGCCAGACGGGACCCGGCTGGCCTTCGTCTCGACCCGTGGCGGCCTGGCCAATCTCTATGTCATGACCCTGGCCACCGGCGCGGTGACGCGGCTGACCTATGCCGACGCCAATGAGTCGCTCGACGGCTGGTCGCGCGACGGCCGCTGGATCTACTTCACCTCGGGCGTCAACGACGTGCAGCGCCAGGGCGACATCTTCCGCGTCAGCGCCGACGGCGGCACGCCGCTGGAGGTCAGCCGCGAGCGCTATCTCAACGAGTTCCAGAGCGCGCCCTCGCCGGACGGCCGGTCGATCGCCCTGATGGCCCGCGGCATCAGCAGCGGCCAGTGGTGGCGTCATGGCAGCAGCCACATCGACCAGACCGAACTGTGGCTCAAGCCGATCGCCGACGCCGGCTCCTACCGGCGGCTGCTGCCATCCGGCGCGCGGCACGCCTGGCCGATGTGGCGGCCGGACGGCCAGGCGCTCTACTACATGAGCGACGAGGGCGGGGCCGAGAACCTCTGGCGGCTGACGCTGGGCGGCCAGGCCGAACGGATCACCCGCTTCACCGACGGCCGGGTGCTGTGGCCGACGATCGGCTACGACGGCAAGGCCATCGTGTTCGAACGCGGCTTCGCGATCTGGATGCTCGACACGGCGACCGGCCAGGCGCGCCAGGTGCCGGTCACTCTGCAGGGAGCCCCGGCCGCGGCCGGCGAGAGCCGGCTGGACCTGTCGAGCTTCGACGACCTGGCCCTGTCGCCCGACGGCAAGAAGCTGGCCGTGCTGGCCCATGGCGAGCTGTTCGCGACCACGGCCAAGGACGGCGGCCCGGCCCAGCGCGTGACCCGCACGCCAGGAGTCGAACGCGACGCGGTCTGGTCGCCCGACTCCAAGCGCCTGCTCTATGTCTCCGAGCGCGGCCTGTCGGCCAACCTCTACGCCTGGGACTTCGCCAGCGGCGTCGAGACGGCCCTGACCACCGGCCTGGACCGCAACACCGTCCCGGCCTGGTCGCCGGACGGAAGGATGATCGCCTATGTCCGGGCGGCCAGGGAGCTGCGGGTGATCACCCTGACTCTGGCCGGCGCAGTGGCCAGGGACGTGGCCATCTACGACGGCCCGCTCGGCGGCTATGAGGACGTGGCCCCGGTCTGGTCGCCCGACAGCCAGTGGCTGGCCTTCACGGTCACCGACCGCAAGGCGTTCGACAACGTCCATGTGATCCCGGCCGCCGGCGGCGCGGCCCGGCCGGTCAGCTTCCTGGCCAACGGCCAGACCGGCGGTCGGATCGTCTGGTCGCCCGACGGCAAGTATATCCTGACCGACACGGGCCAGCGCAGCGAGGAGGGCAAGCTGCTGCGCATCGACCTGCTGCCGCACACGCCGAAATACCGCGAGGACGCGTTCCGCGACCTGTTCAAGCCGGCGACCACGCCCGAGAGCCCGGCCCCCGCGCCGGAGACCTCGGACGGCGCCCCGACGGCCGACGAGTCCGCGCCGGCCACGACTCCCGGCAAACCTGGCAAGCCCGCCAAGCCCGGCGCGGCCGCGAAGCCCGCGAAGAAGCCCGAGCCCGTGCGCATCGTCTTCGAGGGCATCCGCGAGCGGGCTTCCTTCCTGCCGCTGGGCATGGACGTCGGGCTTCCCGCCATCAGCCCCGACGGCAAGACCCTGCTGTTCGCGGCCCAGGCCGCGGGGGCGGTCAACTACTACACCTGGAACCTCGACGAGCTGGCCAAGGAGCCGCCGGTTCCGGTGCAGCTGACCTCCTCGCGCAAGGACAAGGGCGCGGCGGTGTTCACCCCGGACTCGAAGTCGATCTTCTACCTCGAGGGCGGGACCGTGCTGTCGACCCCGGTCGAGTCGCCCAAGCCCAAGCCGCTGGCGGTCAACGCCGAGATGGAGGTCGATTTCGACGTCGAGAAGATGGTCGTGTTCGACCAGGCCTGGGGCATCCTCGACCGCGGCTTCTATGATCCGAAGTTCCACGGCCGCGACTGGAAGGCCATCCGCGCGGCCTGGACCCCCTACATCGCCGGGGCCCGCACGGGCGACGAGCTGCGCCGCGACATCAACCTGATGATCGGCGAGCTGAACGCCTCGCACAGCGGCATCCGCGGGCCGGACGCCCCATCCACGCCGGGCAGGGTCGGCGACCTGGGCCTGCGCTTCGACCGCGAGGCGGCCGAGGCGGGGCGCGGCCTGGTGATCCGTGAGGTGGTGGTGCTCGGCCCGGCCGCCATCGAGGGCAGCATCAAGGTCGGCGAGACCCTGGT
>DAORNX010000413.1:0-2623 GCA_035441225.1 Caulobacter sp. | reverse complement strand
CGGGCGCTGGCGGCCGGATCGGAGCCGCGGCCGCCGCGGAAGGTCGCCTCGGTGGCGGCATAGAGCTCGCGCATCAGCTGACCCTTCCAGCCGTTCCACACGCCCGGACCGACGGCGCGGATGTCGGCCACCGTCAGCACCAGCAGCAGCCGCAGTCGCTCGGGGTTCTCGACGATGCGGGCGAAGGCCGCGACCGTCGCCGGATCGGTCACGTCGCGCTTCTGGGCGTAGTCGCTCATCACCAGGTGGTGCTCGACCAGCCAGGCGATCAGCTCGATCTTGCTCCGCTCCAGTCCCAGCCGCTCGCAGGCGGAGCGGGCCGCGCGGGCGCCGGCCTTTTCCTGGCCGCCGGCCCCACCCTTGCCGGTGTCGTGCAGCAGCATGGCCAGGAACAGGCTCTCGCGATCGTCGATCAGGGGCATGATCGAGACCGACAGCGGATGGTCCTCGGCCAGCCGTCCGTCGGCGATGTCGGCGATCACCCCGACGGCCTTCAGCGTGTGCTCGTCGACCGTGTAGCTGTGGTACATGTTGAACTGCATCTGGGCGACGATCCGGCCGAACTCCGGCACGAACCGGCCCAGCACGCCGGACTCATTCATCAGCATCAGGGTGCGGTAGGTCCGCTTGCCGCGCGCCAGGATGTCGAGGAAAGCCCTGGCCGCCTCCGGGTCGCGGCGGGTCTTGACGGTGATCAGCGGCAGGCTGCGGGTCACCGCGGTGAAGGCGTCCGGATGCAGGTCCAGGTCGCGCTGGTCGGCGATGCGGAAGATGCGGATCAGGTCGACCGGATCCCGCTCGAAGACCTCTGGCCCTTCGATGTTGAGGCGGCCGCCCTCCTCGTGGAAGCCGGCGACGTCGAGCGGCTTGCGCTTGGGACCGCCCCGGCCCGGCAGGAAGCGCGACAGGCCCCTGGGCTGGGCCTTGAGGTGCTCGGTCTCGAGCTTGGCGGAGAAGGTCCGGGTCAGGGCGCCGACCTCGCGGGCGATCAGGAAGTACCGGCGCATGAACCGCTCGACCGCCGGGTTGTCGGCCCGGTCGCCAAAGCCCATTCGCCGGGCGATCTCCGGTTGCAGATCGAAGGTCAGCCGCTCCTCGGGCCGGCCGGTGGCGAAATGCAGGTGGGCCCGGACCGCGTGCAGGAAGTCGAACGCCCGCACGAAGGCGGCCACGTCGCGCCGATCGAAATAGGCCAGGGCGAACACGTCCTCGGGCCGGTCGACCGGATGCAGATACTCGGCGATCCACATCAGGGTGTGCAGATCGCGCAGCCCGCCCTTGCCCTCCTTGACGTTGGGCTCGACCATGTAGCGGCTGGCGTCGGCCCGGCCGTGGCGGTCGTCGCGTTCCTTCAGCTTGGCGGCGACGAACTCGGCCCCGGTGTTCTTCACCACGTCATTGCGGAAACGCCGCTTCAGCTCCTCGGCAAGAGACTCGTCGCCGGTCAGGCGCCGCGCCTCGAGAATTGAGGTGCGGATGGTGAAGTCTTCCTTCGAGAGCCGCACGCATTCCTCGATCGTCCTCGAGGCGTGGCCGACCTTGAAGCCCAGATCCCACAGGGCGTAGAGCATGAACTCGATGACGCTCTCGGCGTGCGCTGTCTGCTTGTAGGGGCGCAGAAACAGCAGATCGAGGTCGCTGTAGGGCGACAGCACGCCCCGGCCGTAGCCGCCCACCGCCAGCAGGCAAAGCCGCTCGCCCTCGGTCGGATTGCGGGCGCGGAACATGTGCACGGTGGTGAAGTCGTACAGGGCGGTGACCACCTCGTCGGTGACGCCACACAGCAGCCGCGCCGTCTCCAGCCCGCCGGCGCCGTTCTCCAGCCGCTCCTTGGCGATCATCCGGCCGCGGAACAGGGCCGCCTTGAGAATCTCAAGCGCCAGCCGCCGCTGCTCGCCTTCGTTGCCCGAGGCGTCATGCGCCGCCGCCGTCAGCCGCGCGCGCAGGGCGACGCCGTCAACGACATGTTCGAGGCGGGTCGGGCGGAGACGGGAGGCCATGTGTCTTATGTGCGCTGCAACACGGGCTGGCGCAACGGGTGGGGCCCGCGTTGCTTCCTACAGCATGCCTTTTAGGCGATAGAGCGCTTCCATCGCCTCCCGGGGACTCATCCCGTCCGGTTCGAGACCCTTGAGGGCCTCCTCGACCGGGCTGGGGCCGTGTTTCACCGGCGTCGGGGCCGCCGCCGCGAACAGGGGCAGGCCTTCCAGCCGCGCCGGCGACTCCGCCTCGCTCTCCAGCCGTTCGAGCACCTCGCGGGCCCGCGCGACGACCGCGGGCGGCACCCCGGCCAGCTTGGCCACCTGGACGCCGTAGCTGCGGTCGGCGTGGCCGGGGCCCGCCTCATGCAGGAACACCAGGTCGCCGTTCCACTCCCTGGCCCGCATGGACAGGTTGGAGACCGCGCTCAGCCGCTGCTCGAGCGCCGCCAGCTCGTGATAGTGGGTTGCGAACAGCGCCCGCGACCGGTTCACGCCGTGCAGGGCCTCGGCGCAGGCCCAGGCGATGGCCAGGCCGTCCCAGGTGGCCGTGCCCCGGCCGATCTCGTCGAGGATGACGAAGCTGCGCGGGGTGGCCTGGGTCAGGATGGCGGCCGTCTCGACCATCTCGGCCATGAAGGTCG
>DAORNX010000412.1:0-2636 GCA_035441225.1 Caulobacter sp. | reverse complement strand
GCAGCCGCGCGGCCGGGTCCCCCGCCGCCGCCCAGGCCGCCGGGTTGGGCGGCGGGTTGCGCTCGATGAACAGGGCCGAACAGGCCTGGAACAGGCTCCGCTCGTCCGGGAAGTGGGCATACAGCGTATTGCGCTGCACCCCGGCCCGCTCGGCGACCAGGCTCAGGCTGGTGCGCGCCGGGCCGACCGTGCCGTGCAGCTCCATCGCGGCCTCGGCCAGCCGTCTCCGGGTTTCCGCCTGCTGCTCGGCGCGCCGTTTGAGGGTGTAGGTTCGGGCCATGCGATTTTCACTAAACGGTAATGTGCAGCCATATTGACGGCCGCGCCTCATTTGACTACACGACCATGTATCGTGATTTTTCCAGCCCGTCCAACCGGAGCAACATCATGCAGACCCGGGTCGCCGAGATCGCTGACGGCGTCTATCGCCTGTCGACCTTCATTCCCGAGGTCGCCCCGCCGGGCGGCCTGACCTTCAACCAGTTCCTGGTCACCGGCGACGAGCCCCTGCTGTTCCACACCGGGCTGCGCGGCCTGTTCCCGCTGGTTCATGCGGCGGCCGCCCGGGTGATCGACCCGCAGCGCCTGCGCTGGATCACCTTCGGTCACTACGAGGCCGACGAGTGCGGCAGCATGAACGACTGGCTGGCCGCCGCGCCGCGGGCCGAGGTGGCGCATGGCCAGGTCGGCTGCGACGTTTCGGTCAACGACATGGCCGACCGGCCGCCCCGCGCCCTGGCCGACGGCGAGGTCATCGACCTGGGCGGCGGCAAGCGGGTCCACTACCTCGAGACACCCCACACGCCGCACGGCTGGGACGCGGGCCTGCTCTACGAGGAATCCACCGGCACGCTGCTGTGCGGCGACCTGTTCACCCAGCAGCAGGACGGCCCGGCCCTGACCGAAGGCGACATCGTCGGCCCGGCCATCGCGGCCGAGGACATCTTCGGCTATTCGGCCCTCAATCCGGACATGGGCAGGACCCTGCGACGACTGGCCGACCTGAACCCGCGGACCCTGGCGCTGATGCACGGGCCGTCCTTCGCGGGCGACGGCGCCGCGGCGCTGCGGGACCTGGCGGCGGACTACGACCGACGGACACTGGAGCGCCGGATGGCCGGCCCGGCCGCCGCCTAGCCTCTCGACCGGACAGGGGCGCCGATACGCCCGAAAGGCTTGACCAAGGCCCGGCCGGAGCAAGAATGCCTGCCAGGACACCGGGGCGGCATCGGCCGTGACATGGCGTGAGGAGCCCCGACGACAGGACAGGGATCGCCATGGCCGGACACCGCCTCTACGCCATGCCGTTCGCCAGCGTCTATCCGGCCTATGTCGCAAAGGCCGAAAGGAAGGGTCGCACGCGGGCCGAGGTCGATGAAATCATCCTCTGGCTGACCGGCCTGAACCAGGACCAACTCGAGGCGCACCTTGCGGCGAAGACGGATTTCGCGACCTTTTTCGCCGAGGCGCCCCGGCTGAACCCCGACCGGGCGAAGATCACCGGCGTCGTCTGCGGCGTGCGCGTGGAACAGGTCGCCGACCCGCTGATGCGCGAGATCCGCTACCTCGACAAGCTGGTCGACGAGCTGGCCAGGGGCAGGCCGATGGAGAAGATCCTGCGCGCGTGACCGGCCCGGGATCGGCGGGCGGGGGCGGTTCCTTCCCCTCCGGGGCGGCTAGAGCAGGTGGACGGCGCCGAGTATGAACGCTGCGAGGAACGCCGCCTCAACCGCCAGCAGGGCGAACGGCCGCACGCCGACCTGGACGAGGGAGGCGACGCTGGTGCGCATGCCGAGGGCGGCGATGGCCAGGACCAGGCACCAGCGGGAGGCCTCCGTCATCGCCTCGCGGATGACCGCCGGAATCAGGCCCAGGCTGCAGGCCGCGGCGATGGCGAGAAAGGCCACGGCGAACCATGGCAGCAGCGGCTCCCTGGGCCGGTCCGGGTCCGGCCCGGCCTTGCGGCTCAGCAGGCCGACGATGATCACCACCGGCGCGAGGGCGCCGACGCGCACCAGCTTCATCACCGTGGCGATGTCGCCGATGGTCGGGGAGAGGCTGTAGCCGGCGCCGATAACCTGCGCGACGTCGTGAATCGAACCGCCGAGGAACAGGCCGGCCTGGCGCTCGGACAGGCCCAGCCGCGTGGCCAGCAAGGGATAGAGCACCATCGCCGCCGTCGACAGCAGCGACACGCCGACGACGGTGAAGGTCGTGGCGCGGTCCTTGAGCGGATGCGCCGGCAGCACGGCCGACAGGGCGAGCGCCGCCGATGCGCCGCAGATCCCCGTCGCCCCGCCGGTCAGGACGCCGAACAGGGGGCTGAAGCCGAACAGCCGGGCCAGGCCGATCGAGACCAGGATGGTGGCCGCGACACCGCCGATCGCGATCACCACCGGCCAGACGCCGAGGTCGGCGATCTGTCCGAACGTGATCCGCGCCCCGAGCAGGGCGATGCCGAGCCGGAGCAGGGTCCGGGCGCTGAACGTCACGCCCTCGGCGCACCGTTCGTCCGAGGCGGCCGGGCTGAGAGCCATGCCGACGAGCAGCGCCATCAGCATCGCCGGCGCCCTGTAGTGGTCGGCCAGGAAGGTCGCGGCCGCGGCCGCCACGGCGCAGATCGCGACACCGCGCCA
>DAORNX010000411.1:2375-2638 GCA_035441225.1 Caulobacter sp. | reverse complement strand
GTCGAGCCGCCGGTCGGCGGGACCGAACTCCAGTCCGGCGATGGCGCCGCCGGGCACGGCGAGGGCGCGGCGGCGCGCGGCGGGAAACGGCGAGGCGGCGGTGTTGGTCATCGCCGCCTGCCTAGCCCGCTCACCCAGCGTCAGTCGATAGGCCTCAGATCTTCCGCACGTCCCAGGCCCCGCCCGGCTTGCGGCACGCGCGGTAGCGTTCGGTCTCGCGACCGTATTTCTTCGTGTAGGCCGTCTGCTCGAGCGTTTCGCAG
>DAORNX010000411.1:0-2256 GCA_035441225.1 Caulobacter sp. | reverse complement strand
GCCGCCGGCCATCCGCCCGACCACGCGGCCGCGCGTCGAGGGCGTGGCCCGCACGTTGACCGTATTCGGCGCATACCAGTAGTCGCTGTTGCTCGTCGGCAGCACGCGGATCTCGCCATAGGCGCCGGTGTTCGGGTTGCGCCAACGGGCCGGCTGGCCCGTGGCCAGGGCCTGGTCGAGCGCGGCCTCGGCCCGGCGCTGGTCCTCCTCCTGCATCTTGCAGCCGATCGACGAGCCGATGGCCGCCCCCAGCCCGGCGCCGACCACCGTGCCCGCGCCGCGTTCGCCCTTGGCGATCTGGTTGCCGATGACCCCGCCGATGATGGCGCCGATGACGGCGCCGCCCTCCTGCTTGCCGCCGTTGGCGTCACAGCTGAACACGCCGGCGTTGGCCGCCCCCGGGACGGCGGCCAGGGCGAGGACGGCGATGGAGGCGGTGATGGCGATGCGCATGATAGTCTCCCGTATGATGCCTGACGGCGCCCGTGCAGGCATGACGCCGCTTCCAGACTTCAATACGTCCGGGGTTGGCTTTCCCCACGTCATCTCACGACAATGTGTCAATACCTGCGAGGACAGCAACCATGAACGCCCACACCGCCGAAACCGCCGCCTGGACCTGCTTCAACGTCTCGATCGAGGACGGGGTGGCGCATATCCAGATGAAGCGGCCCGAAGCCATGAACACCATGAACAAGGCGTTCTGGGCCGAGCTGCCGGCCATCGTCCGTGATATCAACGACAACGCCCGCGCCCGCTGCATCGTCATTTCCTCGACCGGCAAGCACTTCTCGGCGGGGATGGACCTGTCGGTGTTCGCCAATGTCGGCGACAGCAACGCCGGGCCGGTGGACCGGCATGTGGCCGGCGAGAGTTTCCGCAAGCATGTGCACGCCCTGCAGGACACCTTCACCTGCCTTGACGAGGCGCGCATGCCGGTGATCGCGGCGATCCAGGGCGGCTGCATCGGCGGGGCGGTCGACTTCACCAGCGCCTGCGACATCCGCTACTGCACCGCCGACGCCTTCTTCACGATCATGGAGATCAACATCGGCATGACCGCCGATGTCGGGACCTTCCCGCGGCTGTGCAAGCTGATCCCCGAGGGGTGGGTGCGCGAGCTGGCCTATACCGGTCGCCGTCTGCCGGCCCAGCGGGCGCGCGACATCGGCCTGGTCAACGAGGTGTTCGACAGCCACGAGGCGGTGGTCGCCCACGCCCTGGCCACGGCCCGCGAGATCGCCGGCAAGTCGCCGCTCGCCGTGGCCGGCAGCAAGGTGATGATCAACTACGCCCGCGACCACACCATCAAGGACGGCCTGGACTACATCGCCCTGTGGCAGGTGGGCATGTTCTCGGGCCCGCACATGGCCGAGACCTTCGCGGCGAAGCAGCAAGGCCGCGAGCCGGTGTTTCCGGACCTCCTGCCGCTCAGGAAGGGACTTTGACGTCGGCGCTCCCCGCTCGCGCGGAGGATCCGGGGGTCACGTCTCCAGTTCGGCCCCGACCAGATCGGCGCCTTCGATCCGCGCCCCCTTGAGGTCGGCCTCGAGGAAGCGGGCGCGGCGGGCGTGGCAGTCGCGCAGGTCGGCGCCGCGCAGCACCGCCCGGGTCAGGTCGGTGCGCAGATAGCGCCCCTCGGCGATCATCAGCGGCCCCAGACGGGCGCCGCGCAGATCGGCCTTGTTGAGCTTGGCGCCGACCAGCTTGGCTCCGCGCAGGTCGGCGTCGCGCAGCACTACCCCGCGCAGGTCGGCGCCGCTCAGATCGCTGCCCTGCAGCTCCGCGCCCTCCATGTTGAGCCCGAAGAACACTGACCGGGTCGCGACCATGCCGGTCAGCTTGCGCCGACGCAGCTGCTTGAGCGGCCGGAAGTCGATGCGCGAAACCTTCATCGTCGCGCCCTCGGCTCCGCCGGAGGTGCAGTACAGATCATGCTCGTTGACCAGATCGCCCAGGGGCCGGTCGTCGACGTAGACGATCGGCGGCGGCGCCCGCAGCACCTCGCTGAGATCCACGTGGTCGAGTCCGGCGTCGTCGAGATTGACGCCCGCGATCACGGTGTCCTTCATCGAAGCGCCGGACAGGTCGGCATGGAACACCTGGGCGCTCGACATGTCGGCGCCGTCGAGCACGGCGTTGATCAGCTTGGCCCCGTTGAGGCAGGCGCCCGACAGGTTGGCCTCGGTGAAGTCGGCGGCGATGGCGTGGGCGCCGGTCATCTGGGCGCCGGCCAGATTGGCGCCCTGAAGCACG
>DAORNX010000410.1:0-2642 GCA_035441225.1 Caulobacter sp. | reverse complement strand
CGCCGCCGCCGCGCCGCCGTCGGCGACCCAGGCGGTTCCGGCCGCCACGGCGCTGCCGGCCATCGCGGTCGAGAGCCGGCTGAAGTTGCGCAGAAAGCCTTCGGCCGTCGGAAACATGTAGCGGACGGGGGCGTCCGTGCTGAACGCCAGGGTGAGCGTGTCCATCACCGGGTGGCGCTGCATCGGGCCGTCGGCCGGCTCCGCGATCCGCACGTCATAGCCTGTCATGATGATGGTCCCGTAGCCTGTCGGGACCCTAGCGGAGACAGGGCCCGCCCCGCCAGTCTCCGTCACCACCGGCGACAGCCGTTGACAGCGCCCCCCTTTGCCACGATACCGCGCCCGCAAAACGGAGACTCCCATGGAGATTCGCGAAGGGCTCACCTTCGACGATGTTTTGCTCGAACCCGGTCCCTCGGAAGTGATGCCTACCCAGGTGTCGACCGTGTCCCGGCTTACGCGTGAGATCAGTCTGAACATCCCGCTCGTGTCCGCCGCGATGGACACGGTGACCGAAAGCCGGCTGGCCATCGCCATGGCCCAGGCCGGCGGCCTCGGCATCCTGCACCGCAACCTGACCATTGATGAACAGGCCGACCAGGTGCGCGAGGTCAAGCGGTACGAGAGCGGCATGGTCATCAACCCGCTGACCATCAACCCCGACACCACCCTGGCCGAGATCCGCGAGATCAAGGCTCGGCGGAAGATCTCGGGCTTCCCGGTCGTCGAGCCGACCACCGGCAAGCTGGTTGGCATCCTGACCAACCGCGACATGCGGTTCGAGACCGACGACCGGCTCAAGGCCTCGGCCCTGATGACCCGCGAGGGGCTGATCACGGTCCGCGAGGGCGTCGATTCCGGCGACGCGCTCAGCCTGCTGAAGACCAACAAGATCGAGCGGCTGATCGTGGTCGACGACGAGGGCCGGGCGGTCGGCCTGATCACCGTCAAGGACATCGACAAGGCCACCGAGCATCCGCACGCGGCCAAGGACGAGAAAGGCCGCCTGCGGGTCGGCGCCGCCTCGACGGTCGGCGACGCGGGGTTCGAACGCTCCCTGGCGCTGGTTGAGGCCGGCGTGGATGTGGTGGTCATCGACACCGCCCACGGCCATTCCAGACAGGTCGCCGACGCGGTGTCGCGCCTCAAGCGCGAGACCAACCGGGTGCAGATCGTCGCCGGCAACGTGGCGACCTATGACGGCGCCAGGGCCCTGATCGACGCCGGGGCCGACGCGGTGAAGGTCGGCATCGGACCGGGCTCGATCTGCACCACGCGCATCGTGGCCGGGGTCGGGGTGCCGCAGCTGACCGCCATCGCCGAGGCTTCTCGCGCCGCTCGCGACACCGACGTGCCGGTGATCGCAGACGGCGGCATCAAGAACTCCGGCGACCTGGCCAAGGCCATCGCGGTCGGGGCCAGCGTGGCGATGATGGGCTCGATGTTCGCCGGCACCGAGGAAAGCCCCGGCGAGGTGTTCCTCTACCAGGGCCGGTCCTACAAGTCGTACCGCGGCATGGGCTCGCTGGGGGCCATGGCCCGCGGCTCGGCCGACCGCTACTTCCAGAAGGAAGTCACCGACACCTTCAAGCTGGTGCCGGAGGGGATCGAGGGCCAGACGCCGTTCAAGGGGCCGATCGCCCCGGTCATCCACCAGCTGGTCGGCGGCCTGCGGGCGGCCATGGGCTATGTCGGCGCGCCCGACATCGTGGAGTTCCAGAAGCGGGCGAAATTCATCCGCATCACCGGCGCCGGCCTGCGCGAGAGCCACGTCCACGACGTGATGATCACGCGGGAAGCGCCCAACTACCCGAGCGCCGTCTGACGGTCGGGATCATCAGGGGGGACTGAGGTATGACGTTCGAGCTTTCCATGCTGGCCTGGACCCTGGTCCTGGCCTTCGTCCAGATCCTGGCCTTCGACATGGCCCGCACGGGCCAGTACGGCCTGAAGTGGAACACCGGCGCCCGCGACGAGGAGATGCCGCCGTTGTCGCCGGTCGCCAACCGGCTGCAGCGCGCGCAGAACAATCTGTTCGAGACCCTGCCGCTGTTCATCGCCGCCGTGCTGATCGCCCATGTGGCGGACCGCAACAGCGACCTGACGCACAATGGCGCGCTGATCTACCTGGTCGGCCGGATCATCTATGTGCCGCTCTACGCCTTCGGCGTGAAGCAGATCCGCTCACTGGTCTGGCTGGTCAGCACGGCGGGCCTGCTGATGATCTTCTGGGCCATCCTGGCTCCCTGATATCGGGTGTTTGATTGCGTGACGGCGGGCGGCTAGCGGCGGCGATCCAGGTCCTCGAGGATATCGAGACGCGCCACAAACCTGCCCGCATGGCGCTCAAGGGCTGGGGCGAGTCCGCGCGGTACGCGGGCTCGAAGGACCGCGCCTTTGTCTCTGGACTGGTCCTCGACGTGCTGCGCAAGCGGCGGTCGCTGGGCTGGATGATGGGCGAGGACAGCGCGCGCGCCGCCGCGCTCGCTGCCGTCCGCTTCGGCTGGGGCTGGCCTGTCGAGCGGGTCGCCGAGGCGGCCGGCGACAGCGAACACGGCATCGGCGGCCTGACCGAGGCGGAGCAGGCTTCGCTCGCCGAGCCCAACGCGCTCACCATGTGGGAGGCGCAGTTCGGCGACTTC
>DAORNX010000409.1:0-2653 GCA_035441225.1 Caulobacter sp. | reverse complement strand
TGCTGGCCGCGCCGCCCGTGACCCAGCCGCCGCCGCCGAAGACGGTGACCTTCGACCAGGTGCGCGAGGCGGTCGGCTGATGCGGCGATGGGCGGCGGTTCCGGGCCTGCTGGCCGCCCTGACCCTGACGCTGGCCGCCTGCGTCACCGCCCGGGTCGGCCTGCCCGCCGGTCCCGTGGCGGCCGGCCCGACCATCGCCGTCCAGACCACGCCTGTGCTCCTCGACCCCGCCGATCCGGCGCGGACGACGGTCGGCGATTTCGCCTACGCCGGGGGCGTGGCGATCGTCAGCGACGCGACCAGCCGGCTGCACGGACTGTCCGACCTGCTGGTCAATTCGACCGGCGGCATGACGGCCGTCTCCGATGACGGCGACCTGTTCACCGGGCGGCTGTTGCTGGATCCGGCCGGGCGTCTGGTCGGCCTGACCGACGCCGCCATGCGGTCGCTGACGGGGCCGGGCGACGGCCCGCTGCAGGGCAAGGAATGGGCCGACGCGGAAGGACTGACCCGGCTGGGCGACGGCGCGATGCTGGTCAGTTTCGAGCGCCGCCACCGGGTCTGGCTGTACGAGTCGATGCAGCAGCGGCGACCGACCGCCGTCGCCCTGCCCGCCGTGAGCATGGCCGAGAACGACGGCATGGAGGGCCTGACCGCCGCCCCCGCCCTCGGCCCGGACACCTATTGGGTCGGGCTCGAGCCGGGCGGCATATGGCTGTGCCGGATCAAACTGTCCTGCGACGAGGTGACCGGCCTGCCCCGGCCGCCGCCCGGCTATCGCCTGTCGAGCCTGGCCACGGGACCCAACGGCGAACTGGTCATCCTGCATCACAGCTACATTCCGACGATCGGCTCGCGGATCATCGTCACCATCGTGCGGGACCCCACGGGCGCGAAGCGGATCGCCGGCGGCTTCGCCATGACGCCGCCCCTGACCGTGGACAATTTCGAGGGCGTCGCCGTCGTGGCCCGGCGTCAGGGCCCGTGGCGGCTCTACCTGCTTTCCGACGACAACTTCAGCCCGACGCAGCGCACACTGCTGCTGGCCTTCGACTGGATCCCGCCCGAATGAGACCCGCCTGCGTCACCGACTACCGCGATCTGGCCCGCCGGCGGCTGCCGCGGGTGTTGTTCGACTATCTCGACGGCGGCTCCTACGCCGAGGCGACCCTGCGGCGGAACGTCGAGGACTTCGAGGCCCTGGCCCTGCGCCAGCGCGTGATGCGGGATGTCTCGACGATCTCTCTGGAGACCGAGTTGTTCGGCCAGAAGATGGCCATGCCGATGGTCCTGTCGCCGATCGGCATGGGCGGCATGTACGCCCGGCGCGGCGAGGTCCAGGCGATGAAGGCCGCCCGGGCCGCGGGCCTGAACATGTGCCTGTCGTCGCTGTCGATCTGCGACGTCGGGGAAGTCACGCGCGATGGCGGTCAGGCGCCCTGGTACCAGCTCTACATCATCAAGGACCGCGGCTACATGAAGGAGCTGCTGGGCCGGGTGACCGAGCTCGGCTGCCCGGTGCTGGCCTTCACCGTCGACCTGCCCGTGCCCGGGGCGCGCTATCGCGACGTCAGGTCCGGCCTGTTCGGGGCGCAGACGCCGTTCGTGCCGCTGCAACGACTGTGGGACGGACTCACCCACCCGGGCTGGGCCTGGGATGTCATGGCCACCGGTGGGCCGCATACCTTCGGCAACCTCGCCCCGGCGATCCCCGAAGCCAAGGGCGTGATGGAATTCTGGCCCTGGGTGACGAAGAACTTCGATCCGACCCTGACCTGGAAGGATCTCGACTGGATTCGCGAGAACTGGGACGGGCCGCTGGTGATCAAGGGCATCCTCGACGCCGATGACGCCCGCGAGGCCAGGCGCTACGGCGCCGACGGGCTGATCGTGTCGAACCATGGCGGTCGGCAGCTGGACGGGGTGCAAAGCGGCATCCGCGCCCTGCCGCCCATCGCCGACGCGGTCGGTGACGACCTGACGGTGATCATGGACGGGGGCGTGCGGTCAGGGCTCGACGTGGTCAAGGCGCTGGCCAGCGGCGCCAAGGGCTGCTTCATCGGCCGCGCCTGGGCCTGGGCGCTTGCGGGAGCCGGCCAGGCGGGCGTCGAGCATGTGCTGCAGATCATGCGCCAGGAGATGATGATGGCCATGGCCCTGACCGGCTGCACCGACGTGAAGGACGCCGGGCGGGAGCTGCTGGCTTAGGGGACATGTACCTTCAGGTACGTGTCCCCCACCCGAGCCGCTTGGGTAGGGGACACGTACCGGCTATCGCCGGAACATGTCCCCCGAAACGCAAACGGCCCGCGAGTCCCCCCGCGGGCCGTCTGTCGTCTTGAAGCTTGTTTCGCCTCAGGCGGCGGTCTTTTCAGCCAGCTTGGCCTTGATCTGGCGCTTGATCTTCAGGGCCCGGGGCGAGAGGTCCTCGTCCTTCGCCTTGGCCATGAAGGTGTCCAGGCCGCCGCGGAAGTCCAGCGTGCGCAGGGCCGCGTTGGTGATCCGCAGCTTGAAGCTCTGGCCCAGCACTTCCGACTGGAGCGTGGCGGGCGACAGGGCCGGCAGGAAGCGGCGCTTGGTCTTGATGTTGGAGTGGCTCACGTTGTGTCCGACCATCGGACCAACACCGGTGAGTTCGCAGCGGCGCGACATG
>DAORNX010000408.1:2387-2657 GCA_035441225.1 Caulobacter sp. | reverse complement strand
GCCAGGCTCATGCCGGCCGCCACGCCGCGCACGGCCGGCTTGGGCAGGCCGCCGAGGGGGAAGCGCAGGTAGTCGAGCTGCTCGCGCGTGGTCGCGAACAGGAAGTAGCTCTGGTCGCGGTTCGCATCGACCGCGCGGTGCAGGGTCGGCCCGCCGGGCCCGTCCTCGCGGCGCACATAGTGGCCGGTGGCCATGGCCGCGGCGCCCAGGTCGCGGGCGACATCCAGCAGGTCGCGGAACTTGACCGTCTGGTTGCAACGCACGCAGGGA
>DAORNX010000408.1:0-2264 GCA_035441225.1 Caulobacter sp. | reverse complement strand
ATGTCCTGGCCGGCGCAGCAGGCGCCCTTCTTCTGGATCGCCGCCCCGTGATCGTAGAGCTGCAGCGTCACCCCGACCACGTCATAGCCGGCCCTGGCCAGCAGCGCGGCCGTCACCGTCGAGTCGACGCCGCCCGACATGGCCGCGACCACGCGGCTGCCGGCCGGCAGGCCGACCGCGGCGCGCACGACGTCGTCGGCGATGTCCGTGTGGGGCAGGTGAGCGTTCATCGGCGCTATTTAGAGGCTCGTGCCGGGAATTGCGACCTGGGGCGTTCAGCCCAGCAACGGCGCGGCCTCGCCCCTCGCCGCCAGCTGTCCCGGTCATCGCCTTTACTTCAGCCCAGCACCAGCAGGTCGCTCCGACCGGTCGAGGGGTTGGGGTCCGCGCCCAGCGCCAGCTTGGCGTCGAGGCGTGCGAATCCCTCCTCGATCTCGGCCTCGGTCATGTGTTCGAAGGTCGAGATGGCGCGCAGCTTCAGCCGTTCGGCGGCCTCGGCCTCGTTGGCGGCGTAGACCTCCTCGACCTCGACCAGCGCCTTGACCGCGAGACCGGCGTCCGCGAACACGCCCGTCACCTCGGCCAGCGGCGGGAACATCGCCTTCTCGATGGCCTCGGCGCGCGGGAAGTAGCGATAGAACCAGTTGCCGCCCATGCGGTCGCGGAACGGGCTGCGGACCAGCACCCGGCCGCCGGGCTTCAGCACCCGCGCGATCTCGACGGCGCCGGCGGCGCGGTCCGGCACATGGTGGAAGGACAGGAACAGCAGCACCGCGTCGACGCTGTGATCGGGCAGGGGAATGCGGGCGGCCTCGCCCGCGTGGTAGCGCACGGCCGGATGGGCGGCGGTGGCCTCGGCGATCTCGCGCATCTTCGTTGACGGCTCGACGCCATGGACCGGCCCGCCGAACGTCTCGGCCAGCGCCGGCGTCAGCCGTCCGACGCCTGACCCCAGGTCAAGGATGGTCAGCGGCCGGGCGGCCGGCAACTGCTCGGCGAACCGCGCCATCCACCGCGCCAGCGCCCCGGCCGGCATCTGCCGGCCCCTGGCGTAGACCGCGTGCTGGGCTTCATCGTAGTCGACCCGCTTGAGCATGCCGCGCCTCCGTCCAGGCCAGCATAGCCCGAATTCCGCGCCAGGTGAGAACCTACGGCTGCAGCAGGTCCAGCAGCGAGCTCTGGCTGAGGGTGTTGAACACCTGGGCGGAGGCCTGGACCGTGGTCTGGGCCTGTTGCAGGCGGCTGATGGCCTCGGCCATGTCGACGTCGGTGATGCCGCCGACCATGCCCTCGAGCATCGCCTTGCGCGCCTCCTGCGTCTCCATGGTCTTGTCGACGCGGTTCTGGATCAGGCCGTTGCGGGCGGTGGCGTCGGTCAGGCTGCTGCGGGCCGTCTCGAACTGGCCGAGCATGCCCTGCAGGAAGGTCGACTGGGCCGCCGACAGCTGGCCGGTGAAATCGCCGTTGGCGTCGACGAAGGCCTGCACCTGGCGGAAGGCGTCGAACAGGCCGGTCCCCAGCTGGTCGGCGAGGAAGCCCGACTGGATGGTCGTCGACTCGTCGAGCTGGCTGGCCGGGGCCAGGTTGTCGTTGTTGAAGAAGGCGGCCACCGACGGCTGGCTGGTCAGGTCGGCCATCGCCGCGGCCGTGACCGGCGGGGTGTCGACCTGGCCGCCGGCGAACAGGTAGCGTCCGCCGAACCGGGCGTTGAGCGAGTCGGAGGCCGAGGAGAACCAGCTCGACAGTTCGCCCATCAGCGCCTCGCCGCGGCCGGTGGCGAGCGCCTCGGCGATGGCCTGGCGGGCGCCGGCGGCGGCGTCGGCGGTCTGGTTGAGCGCCAGGTCCTGCGACTCCAGCTTCGAGGTCAGGGTCTGGCCCTGGGTCAGGAAGCCGTCGATCTTGGTCTGGATCGAGCGGGTCGCCAGCAGGGACTCGGCCTGGCGGGAAAAGCCCTTCAGATCCGAGGCGGTCTTGCCGCTCGAGACCTGGGCGTTGGCCTCCTGCTGGCGCACCTGGGCCCGCATCAGGTCGTTGAGGACCGTGGAATAGCTGTTGCCGGTGGCGACGCGGTTCATGCCTTACCTCACCATCACGAGAAGGGCCTCGTACATGTCCTTGCTGGCCTGGACGAGGCGGGCGGAGGCGTTGAAGGCCTGCTGGAAGGTGGTCATGCTGATCAGTTCCTGGTCGAGGTTGACGCCCTCGGCCGAGCTGCGGCGGGTCGCCGCTTCCGAGGCGACGGCCTCGGCGATGGTCTGGCGCGA
>DAORNX010000407.1:0-2659 GCA_035441225.1 Caulobacter sp. | reverse complement strand
CACAGCCGGCAGCGGCGACGTGCTGGCCGGCTTCATCGGCGGCCTTATCGCCCAGGGCATGGACAGTTTCGAGGCCGCCTGCGCCGGGGCCTGGATCCATGCCGCCGCCGCGCGCCGCTTCGGCCCCGGCCTGATCGCCGAGGACCTGCCGGGCCTGGCGCCGGCCGTGCTGGCGGACCTCTACGCCAGCCGGTAGACGCGGCGGGCCGTTCCCGAGAACAGCGACGCCTTCTCCACGTCCGACGCGCCCGCCGCGATGCGTTTGAAGGCGTTCCACAGGGTGGCGAAGTCGCAGCCCCACAGGTCGACCGGGAAGTTGCTTTCGAACATGCAGCGGTCGACGCCGAACAGCTCGATGGTCGTCTCCACATAGGGCCGCCACAGGTCGGCCAGCGCCTGGGACGACGGCCTCGCCTGGCCGTCGAGGCCCGGGAAGCCGGGGAAGGGCATGGCCAGTCCGCCGAGTTTCACGTTCACCTTCGGCGACTTCGCGAGCTCGGTCATGCTGGCCTTCCAGTCTCCGAACCGCTCGTCCCGTCGGCCCGCATAGGCGCCGATGCCCAGCGGCGTGCCGACATGGTCCAGGATGATGTCGGTGTCCGGGAAGGCGTGAGTTAGGGCGATCAACTCGGGCAGCTGCGGCTCGAGCATCCAGGCGTCGAACGACAGGCCCAGCGGCGCCAGTCGGGCGAAGCCGGCGCGGAAGGCGGTCTCGCCCAGCAGGCCGCCTGGCGTGTGGCTCATCGGGCCGAGGACATTGGGATCGGGGTCAGAGGCGTTGACATGCCGGATGCCCTTGAACCGCCCGCCGCCGGCGCGAATCCCGGCCTCCAGCACCGCCGCCGCGCCATCGCCCAACATCAGATCCGCATGGCCGACGATGCCGGCGCAGGCGCGGAACGGGCCGTAGATCCCGCTGGCGCTCATCGCCGCCACGCCATTGACGAACTCGACCTCGCCGACCGGCGCCATGGCCCGCTCGCCATCGGCCCGGTAGAAGGCGCCGCACTGGACGTAGACCGTGGCGGTGACGTTGTGGCCGCTGCCGGCGTCGGCCCGCAGCTCGTCCAGCAGGTAGCGGGGCGTCAGCTGGATGACGTCCTCGAACGGATGGGCGCCCTCGCGTCGAGGCGGCAGGGAAGGCCGGTCCCACAGGTGATGGTGCGGATCGACGATCGGCAGGTCGGGCTCAAGGATCGGTTCGGCGGTCATTCAGCTGCGCTTTCTCTGTTTCTGGTCGATGGTCCCCCGTCGCCAGACGCCTCGCAAGGTCCGGCGGCGGCGAGGCAGGCCATCAAGGCCGGTCATCCCTGACGGCGCAGGCGATCCGGGACCCACATCGAGTCTCGCCCGAATCCGGGTCCCGGCTCTCCGCTACGCTTCGGCCGGGATGACAGCGTTCGTGTCAGCAGCCTGAGCTCCGTTTCACGGCAAGGTCAGGCCGGGAACAACCCCTCGACCACCGACGCCAGCACCACCAGCGGCATGCCGCCCTGGCGCAGGACGTCGTGGAACACCTTGATGTCGAACCGCGCCCCGGCGCGGGCCCTGGCTTCCTCGCGCAGCCGCACCCATTCGGTGTGGCCGATCTTGTAGCTGCAGGCCTGGCCGGGCCAGATGCAGTAGCGATCGATCTCGCGCTGCACGCGCGGCCGCGGCATGCCGGTGGTCTCGACCATGTAGTCGGTGGCCTTTTCGCGCGACCAGCGCTTCGCATGCATGCCGGTGTCGACCACCATGCGCACGGCGCGGAACTGCATCGACTGCAGGAAGCCGATCTCGCCGAGCGGATTGTTGTCGTAGGCGCCCAGTTCGCCGGCCAGCTGTTCGGCGTAGAGCGCCCAGCCTTCGCCATAGGCCGCGAAGCCCAGGCCGGCCCGGCGGAGGATCGACGAATCCTTGGCCTCCAGCGCGATCGCTCCCTCCCACTGATGGCCGGGCAGAGCCTCGTGGTAGGTCAGGGTCGGCAGGGCGAACTTCGGCCATTCGGCCGTGTCCTTCAGGTTGATGTAGAACCGGCCCGGCCTCGATCCGTCGAGCGTCGGCGCCGTGGCGTAGCCGTTGGGCGCGCCGTCCTGGATGTCGGGCGGGACGCGAACGATTTCCACCGGCGATTTCGGCAGGGTGGCGAAGACGCGGGGCAGGCGAGCGCGCATGTCCTCGGTCTGGACATTGAGGGCCGCGATCAGCTCGGCGCGGCCTGCGTCGGTATTGGGATAGAGCTGGTCGGGCCGCCTGGACAGAGCCGCCAGCCGTTCCCCGACCGGGCCGGTCGTCAGCCCCTGGGCCTTCAGCAGGACGTCCAGCCGGGCCGACAGATCGGCCACCTGCTCGAGGCCCAGACGGTGGACCTCGTCGGGCGACTTTGTCGTGGTGGTCTGGAAGGCCAGGGCCCCGGCGTAGAAGGCCTCGCCGTCGGGAATCTTCCAGATGCCCGCGTCGGCCGTCGCCGTGGGCCGCAGGGCCTTGAGGGCGGCGATCTGCCGGTCAAGGGCCGGATAGACCCGGCCCTCGACGATCGCGGCGGCGGGGCCGTTCCAGTCGCCCGCCAGACCAGCGGCGCGGGCCCGCCCCGACAACGACGTGGCCAGCCCGCTTTCGGCCCCCGTCGGCGACCTCAGTCGCATCATCTGGGCCGGGGTCGCGTCGAGGGCGAAAT
>DAORNX010000406.1:0-2664 GCA_035441225.1 Caulobacter sp. | reverse complement strand
TGACCGTCGGCCGGGCGCGCGACAGCGGCGGGCAGGTGGGGCGGGCCAGCCTGGCCCTGATGACCAGCGCCACGGGCTTCATGGGCGGGCTCAAGGCCGCGCTCGCCCAGAACGCCCAGGCCGGCTTCGTGGCCGAGTTCGAGGCCATCCAGGCGGACATGCGCTTTCACCAGCTGGCCTTTGTCCGCCGTCAGGCCCGCAGCCGGGGCATGTTCGTCACCCTCTCGGCGGTCGCGGGCGCGGCCGTGGTGCTGGTCGGCTACGACCTGCTGGCCGTCGAACCGGCGGTGCTGATCACCGTCGTGCTCGTCTTCACCCGCATGAGCGGGCCGGTGCTCACGCTCTACCAGGCGGCCCAGCAGTTCTTCTTCGGCCTGCCCGCCTTCGAGGCCGTCAGGGCGCTGGAGGCGGACCTGGAAGAGGTCCAGGTCCCGCCCGCCACGTCCGCGCGGCCACCGCCTGAAGGCCCGTTGACGTTGACGGCGGTGCGCTTCCTTCACCCCGGCGGCGGGGGCATCGCCGAGGCCAGCCTGACCTTGCCGCCGGGCGAGTTCCTCGGGCTGACGGGCGCCTCGGGGGCCGGCAAGACCACCCTGCTGGACCTGATGGTCGGCCTCCTGCCGCCTCAGGCCGGTGAGATCACGGTGGGCGGCGCCCCGCTCGACGATGCGGGCCTGGCCGGCTGGCGGGACGCGGTGGCCTATGTGGCCCAGGATCCCTTCCTGTTTCACGACACGGTGCGGCGCAACCTGACCTGGGGAGACGACCGGGTCGATGACGCCGTGCTGATGCGCGTGCTGCGCGACGTGGGCGCGGAGGCGATGGTCTCACGGCTGGAACAGGGCCTCGACACCGTGGTCGGCGAGCGCGGCGCGCGCCTGTCCGGGGGCGAAAGGCAACGCCTGGCCATCGCGCGAGCGCTGCTGCGCCGGCCCCGGCTGCTGGTGCTGGACGAGGCCACGAACGCGATCGACCTGCCGGGCGAAGCAGATCTCCTGGCGCGGCTCGCCGCCCTCGACCCCCGTCCGGCCATGGTGATGATCGCCCACCGGCCGGAGAGCCTGGCCCATTGCGACCGCGTCGTCGTGATCGAGGCCGGGCGCATCGTCGAACCCACGGCCCCGACGACCGCCGGCTGAGCGGCGACGGGGGTTTTCCGCGACCGGCAAACGCGCTCTAAAGTCACGCATGGACAGGCGGAAACTGGGCGACATACTGCTGTCTCGGGGGCTGGTCTCCGAGTACGACCTCGCCGCGGCCCTGGCGCTGCAGGGGCAGACGGGCGAGCTGCTCGGCCTCCTGCTGGTCCGTCTCGGCGCCGTGGCGGAGGCCGATCTGCTCGCGGCCCTCTCCGACCAGCTGGGCCTGCCGGTTCAGGGCGCCGACGAGGGGCCCGACCCGGGCCAGGTTGCCGCCCTGCTGACCGAACTGCGCACGCCGCCGTCGTGGTGGGTCGACCGCAAGGCGGCCGCCTGGCGGCCGGACCCCGGGTCCGACAAGGTCATCTGCGCCGCCGCCCATCCGCTCGATCCGGCGTTGCGCGACCGGCTGGCCCATCTGGGGGAGGCGGTGCAATACCGCCTCGCGCCGAGGGCGCTGGCGGCGGCCCTGCTCGGTGATCTGGTCCCCGACATGGGGCTCGCCCCTGCATCGGGCGCGATCGCGACCGACGACGTGGCGCGCATCCGTGAGATGGCGCAGGAGGCGCCGGTCATCGACTTCGTCAACGGCGTCTTCTCGGAGGCCTTGAGCCGCCGGGCCTCGGACCTGCACCTTGAGCCCTATGAGAACCAGTTCGTCGTTCGGATGCGCATCGACGGCCTGTTGCATACGGTCCGCCAGGCCCCGAGGGCGCGCTTCGACGCGGTCTGTTCGCGGATCAAGCTGCTCTCGGCCATGGACATCGGCGAGCGCCGGCTTCCCCAGGATGGCCGGCAGTCGATCCGGGTGGCGGGCCGCGAACTCGACCTGCGCGTCTCGACCCTGCCGTCTGCCTGGGGCGAGTCCCTGGTGCTCCGTCTGCTGGGAAAATCCGATCGCCTGCCCGAACTGGTCGAGCTGGGCCTGGCCCCCGACCAGGCCACGGCGCTGACCGCGCTGGTCGAGCGTCCCAATGGCATCGTGCTGCTGACCGGGCCGACAGGGTCCGGCAAGACCACGACCATCTACCGCCTGCTGACTCATCTGAACAACGGAGTCCGCAAGATCATCACGGTCGAGGACCCGATCGAGTTCGACCTGCCCGGCGTGGTGCAGATGCAGGCCCGGCCCGACATCGGCCTGACCTTCGCCGCCGGTCTTCGCGCCATGCTGCGGCAGGATCCCGACGTGATCATGGTCGGCGAAATCCGCGATCCCCAGACGGCGAGGATCGCGGTGCAGGCCGCTCTGACCGGGCATCTGGTCATCGCCACCGCACACACCAACTCGGCCATGGCCGGCCTGACGCGCCTGATCGATCTGGGCGTGGAGGACTACCTGCTGGCCGACGTGGTGCGGGGCCTGGTCGGTCAGCGGCTGGCGCGCAGCCTCTGCGCCTGCGCCACGCCGGCCTCGGCCGACCAGACGCGTCGCTACGAAATGGCCCGGCCGGCCGCCCCCGACGACGAGCCCGGGCCGCCGTCGGCCTGGCGGGAGCCCCGGGGGTGCGAGCGTTGCGGCGGG
>DAORNX010000405.1:0-2665 GCA_035441225.1 Caulobacter sp. | reverse complement strand
CCAGAGGGCGGCCTTGCTCAGACTGTAGCCGAAGAACTGCGGGTTCGGCCGCCATACCCGCTGGTCGAGGATATTGACCACCAGGCCGGTCCGGTCCCCCGCCAGCCGTGCGGCCATCGCCTGGGTCAGCACGGCCGGGGCGCGCACATTGGTCGCCATATGGGCGTCGAGCACCCCGGCGTCGAAGGTCTCGAGCCGGTCTTCGAGGAACAGCGAGGCGTTGTTGACCAGCAGGGTCACCGGGCCGAGCGCGGTCTCCGCCCGGGCGATCAGGTCGGCGGCGTCGGCCACGGTCAGATCGCCGGCCAGGACGCAGGCCCGCCGCCCTTCGGCGCGGACGAGCGCGGCTGTCTCTTCCGCCTCGTCCGGAGAGTCGCGGTGGTGGACGGCGACATCGAAGCCCGACCGGGCGGCCTGGACGGCCAGCACCCGCCCGATGCGTCTCGCCGCCCCGGTTATGACCGCCGCGCCGCCCAAGGCGGGATCAGTCGATCCGGCCGAATTCGAAGACGTTGATGCCGGCCAGGATGACGATGAACAGGGCGATGACGCCGATGGCGAGCATGTCGCGGCTCCGGTTGAATGAACGCAACGGCTTTAGCCCCGGCTCTCGCGCCGGGCAAGCGGGCGTTCTAGGTTGTCGATCATGTCGCGGTGGAAGCGTTTTCTGGAGCCGAGGGTCCGGCCATTGACCCGGGCGCTGATGCGTCAGGCGCGTGGCCTGACGCTCGGCGTCCGCGGACTGGTCACCGACGGTGAGGGCCGGATCCTGCTGGTGGAGCACACCTATATCCACGGCTGGTATCTGCCGGGGGGCGGCGTCGAGAAGCGGGAAACGGTCGAGGACGCCCTGGCGCGCGAACTGGTCGAGGAGGCCGGCGTCAGGCTGACCGCCCCGGCCCGGCTGATGTCCGTCCATTCCAACGAGCGCCTCCACCCCGGCGATCACGTGCTGATCTATCACTGCCCCACCTGGGAGCCCTGTCCGCCCACGTCGCGCGGCGAGATCCGCCGGCGGGACTGGTTCGCGCCCGACGCCCTGCCCGAGGGAGTCTCGGCCGGCACGCGCCGGCGGATCGCCGAGATGCTGGACGGCGGGCGGCCCGACCTGTTCTGGTAGGACGGACAGGACAACAGGGAGGCGCGCATGGCGGCCTGGATGACCCCCGCTGACTTCAGCAGGATCGCCGTCGGCATCGACCGGCCGGAAGACGTGGTGGTGGGCAAGGACGGGCGGGTGTTCGCCTCCGATCATCAGTGCGCGGTGGCCGAGATCCATCCGGACGGCTCCTTCACCCGCATGGGTCCGAAGGGCGGCGCGCCGAACGGCATCAACATGGACCTGCAGGGCCGGGTGCTGATCGCCAATTTCGGCATCTACGACAGGGAAGAGGGGCCGCTGCAGCGGTTCGATCCGGCCACCGGCAAGCACGAGACGCTGGTGGCCGAGGTCGGGGGGCGGCGGCTGACCAGCGCCAACTACCCGGTGCTCGACCGCGAGGGGAACATCTGGTGCGCCAACTCGACCCACGCCGACACCTGGCCCCAGGCGCTCGACGGCCGCACGGACGGTTTCATCTTCGTGCTGCGGCCCGACGGCTCGACCAGCATCGAGGCCGAGGGGCTGAAGTTTCCCAACGGCCTGGCCCTGTCGGCGGACGACCGCTGGCTCTACTGCGCCCAGACCAGCGGCGCGGATGTGCTGCGGTTCGAGATCCTGCCCGGCGGCAAGCTCGGCGCGGGCGAGCGCTACGGCCCGCAACTCGGGCGGCTGATGGCCCCCGGCGACGCCGAGGCCCAGGCCGCCGCCGAGCATCATCCGGGCGATCTCGGCTACACCGACGGCGTCGGCATGGACGCCAATGGCAATCTCTGGGTCTGCCTGCCCGCGGCCAACAAGGTGGTCGCCATCCGCCCGTCCGGCGTGGTCGAGACGGTGGTCCACGACCCGTCCGGCGAGATCGTCAACCACCCGACCAACGTCACCTGGGGCGGCCCGGACCTGAAGGACCTCTACATCGGCTCGATTCGCGCCGGCTACGTGCTCAAGGCCCGCAGCCCGGTCGCCGGCCAGCCGCACGTGCATCAACTTTGATGTCGCCCCTTTCCGAGGTGATCGGCGGTAACTAAACTAGCGTTTGAAGAGGCCGTGCGGCGGCCCGCAGGGAGATGACGGTGATGCGCGACTACACGAAGTTCTACATCGACGGCCAATGGGTCCAGCCCACGGGCGTCAAGACGCTCGACGTCATCAACCCGGCCAATGAAGAGGTCTGCGGCAAGATTTCCCTGGGCACGGCCGACCACGTCGACCAGGCCGCCAGGGCCGCCCGCAAGGCGTTCGAGACCTTCTCCCAGACCACCATCGAGGAGCGCATCGACCTGCTCGAGCGCATCGTGGTCGAGTACCAGAAGCGCTACGGCGACATGGCCGACGCCATCACCGAGGAAATGGGCGCCCCCGCCTCGCTGGCGCAACGCGCCCAGGCGGCCATGGGTCTGGCCCACACCCAGACCGCCATCGGCGTGCTGAAGAGCTTCAGGTTCGTCGAGGACCGCGGCCCGACCCGTCTGGTCAAGGAGCCGATCGGCGTCTGCGGCATGATCACCCCCTGGAACTGGCCGGTGAACCAGATCGCCTGCAAGGTCGCCCCGGCGCTGGCCG
>DAORNX010000404.1:0-2667 GCA_035441225.1 Caulobacter sp. | reverse complement strand
CGGGCGCGGGTCGGCGCGTCGCCCAGGGCCGCGGCGATCAGCACCGCCGGCAGGTCGTTGGTCCAGGCTCCCAGGGTGTCGGCCGGGGCCGGGCGGCCGATGGCGTAGCCCTGCACCTCGGCGCAGTCCTCGCCGCGCAGGAACTGCAGCTGCTCGTCGGTTTCGACCCCCTCGGCGACCACCGGGATGTCCAGGCTGCGGCCCAGGCCCAGCACGGCCTTGACGATCACCGTGGCGCGCGGGTCGCGGTGGATGTTCTCGACGAAGCTCTTGTCGACCTTGATCTTGTCGAACGGGAAGGACTGCAGCGTCGACAGCGACGAGAAGCCGGTGCCGAAGTCGTCCATGGCGATCCGCACGCCCAGGGCCTTGAGCCGGCGCAGGTTGTCGAGCGCCCGCTGGTAGTCCTTGAACAGGGCGCTCTCGGTGACCTCCAGCTCAAGCCGCATCGGCGACAGCCCGGACTCGATCAGGATCTCGTGCACCGTCTGCGGCAGGTTGGGCTGGTTCAGCTGCAACGGCGAGAGGTTGACGGCGATGCTCAGGGGCTTGTCCCAGGCGGCCGCCTCGGCGCAGGCCTTGCGCAGCACCCATTCGCCGAGCGGGATGATCAGGCCGGTCTCCTCGGCCAGCGGAATGAAGTCCAGCGGCGGGATCATGCCGCGCACCGGGTGGCGCCAGCGGACCAGGGCCTCGAAGCCGCAGATCTCGCCGTCGCTGGCGCGCGCCTGCGGCTGGTAGTGCACCACCAGGTCCTCGTCGAGGATCGCCTGGCGCAGCTCGCGCGCGAGGTTGCGCCGCTCACGGATCGTCTCGTCCATCTCGCGCTTGAAGAAGCGGTAGGTCCCGCGGCCGTTCTCCTTGGCGCGGTAGAGGGCCATGTCGGCATTGGCCAGCAGGGCCTCGCCGGTGCGGCCGTCGTCGGGGAACAGCGACACGCCGAGGCTGGCGGCCATGGCCAGCTCCTGGCCCTCGAAGGTCATGCCGCCCTTGAGCGCCTCGAGCAGCTGGCCGGCCAGTTCGGCGGCGGCGCTCGGCTGGTCCTGGTCGGTGATCTGCACCACGACGAACTCGTCGCCGCCGAGTCGCGCGGCGAACGACGGCGCGGTGACGCTGTCCTGCAGCCGCCGGGCGGCCTCGACCAGCACCGCGTCGCCGGCGACGTGGCCGTGCAGGTCGTTGGCTTCCTTGAAGTGGTCGAGGTCCACGCAGATCAGGGCCAGGGCCTCGCCCGACGCCTCGACCCGGTCGAGGGCCGCCGCCAGCCGCGCCTGCAGGGCGTTGCGGTTGGGCAGTCCGGTCAGGCCGTCGTGCTCGGCCAGATAGCGGATCTTCTCCTCGGCCGAGCGGCGCTCGCGCAGGTCGCGGATGGCCAGCACCATCAGGCCGCGGGTTTCGGCGCGGGCGCCGTCATCCATCACCCGGGCGAAGACCTCGACCGGCACGGGATGACCGCCGTTGACCGGATGCATGTGGCCCTCGCGGCGTCCGGCGTCGGTGCGGACGCCCAGGGCGTCGTCAAAGGTCAGCACGGCCTGTCCCAGGGTCGTGCCCAGCAGTACGTCCAGCTCGGCCCCGGCCAGTTCGCAGAAGGCGGCGTTGGCGTCCTTGATGACGCCGTTCTGGACCACCACGATGCCCTCGTAGGCGGCGTTGGCCAGGGTGCGGATGCGTTCCAGCGCCGAGCGGCTGGTGGCCGACTCGATCAGCACCGCCCCCAGGCCGCCGAGGATGATCAGGCCGGTGATCGAGGCCACGGCCAGGGTCATCACCCCGCCGGAGAACAGTTGGTCGGGCACCACCACGGTGGCGTCCGGCATGATGGTGATCGCGCCCATCGCGGTGAAGTGCAGGGCGCACACCGCCAGCGTCAGGATCACCCCGGCCAGGGCCTGGCGCGGCAACGAGCGGGCCTCGCCGGCGGCCAGCAGGGCCAGGGTCGCGCCGATCACGCCCAGCACCACCGAGGCGCCGATGGTCGCCGCCTCCCAGACAATGGTTCCCTGGGTGACGAACGAGGACATGCCGGTGAAGTGCATGGCTCCGACGCCCAGGCCGATCAGCAGGCCCCCGGCCAGCTTGTTGGCGATGTCGCGGCTGGCGGTGGCGGCGAAGAAGCCGGCGGCCATGAAGAACACCACGATCATCAGGGACAGCATGGTGCCGGTCGGCGAATAGCCGGTCTTGAACCCGGGATCGTAGGCCAGCATGGCGAGGAAGTGGGTCGCCCAGACTCCCGAGCCGGCGACCAGGGCGGTCAGCAGCAGCCAGGCGCCGCGCACCAGCCCCCGCGCCCCGTTCATGCGCGAGAACAGCCGGAACGCCGTCAGGCTCGCACAGAGGCAGACCACCCCGGCGACGATCACCATCCGGTAGTCGTGCTCGTTGACGAGACACGAGAAGACCTTGAACACCGCCCCACCCCGTTCTGAGGATCCCAGCTGAGGGGAGTATCCGGGCGAGTTGCAAAGAAAGCGTTTCAATCCGGGACGGGTGCGACACCGTGCGGCGGCCCGTCGCCGGCCGCTCCGCGTGGGTCGACGGTCGATGGTCGAGGGCCGTCTTCGCGCCAGCTGTCCCCGGCGCCGAGGGTCGACCGCGCCTAGCCCAGGTCGGGATTGATGAGGAACTTCTCCCCGGTCGCCTTGCGGTTATAGGCGGCGACGA
>DAORNX010000403.1:0-2673 GCA_035441225.1 Caulobacter sp. | reverse complement strand
CGAGTTGCTCGAATCCGGCGCCGCGAGGGCCCGCATGGACGCCATCGTCGACGCCCAGGGGCCGTCCCCGCTGAAGGCCGCGATCGGGCCGATGGCGCATGAAGTGCTCGCCACGCGGGCCGGGCCGGTCGAGGCGATCGACTGTCTGCGCATCGCCAACATCGCGCGGCTCGCGGGAGCGCCCACCGACCCCGGCGCCGGCGTCGAGCTGTTGCGACGGATCGGCGAGCCGGTCCGCAAGGGCGACCCGCTCTACCGCGTCTACGGCACGGACCCGTCGGATTTCGGGTTTGCCGTCGAGGCGGCCGAGGCGGACTCCGGCTTTCGGGTCGACGCGTCATGAGGCGGGTCGAGGTGCACGGGTTCGCCGACGACGCCGATGCGGTCCGGCGCCTCGCCGAGGGGCTCGGCGTGGCCCATGCCCTTGTCGATCTGCGGACCTTTCCCGACGGGGAGACCCTGCCGACCGTTGCGACGACCGGCGCCGACACGGTCATCCTGCTTCGTTCGCTCTTCCCGGCCAACGCCCGGCTGGTTCCGCTGCTGCTGGCCGCCGACGCCTATCGGCGGACCGGCGTGAAGCGGCTGACGCTGGCCGCGCCCTACCTCTGTTATCTGCGCCAGGACACGGTCTTCGAGGCCGGCCAGCCGCTCAGCCGCGACGTCGTCTGCCGTTGGCTGGGCGAGGCCTTCGACCGCCTCGTGACAGTCCAGGCTCATCTCCATCGCACGACCGATCTGGCCGCGGTGCTGGGCATACGGGCCGACAACATCGACATCGGCGCGGACCTCGCCGCCCTGGCGGTCAGGGACGGTCCGCCCCTGATTGTCGGGCCGGACAGCGAGTCGCGGCCATGGGTCGAGGCCGCGGCCCGTCGCCTCGGCGGCGACTGGACAGTCTTCGCCAAGCAACGGCTCGGCGACCGGCGGGTCGCGCTGACACTCGACTCCGCCGCCAGAATTGCCGGACGGAATGTGCTCTTGCTGGATGACATCTGTTCCAGCGGCGGCACACTCGAACAGGCGACCCTGATGCTGCGCCAGGCCGGGGCGGCGCGGGTCGACATCGCCGTGGCCCATGCCCTGTTCGACGCCGCCGCCGAGGCCCGACTGCGCCGAGCGGGCGCCGACCGGATCGTCTCCAGCGACTCTGTCCCCCATTCCACCAACGCCCTTGACCTGGCCGGCGTCCTCGCCGCCGCCCTGCGAGACGAGATCCCGGCATGACCCCCTCCCTGACCTTTCACGGCGCGGCCGGCTGCGTCACCGGCTTCTGCGCCGAGCTGCGCACCGACACGGCCCGGGTGCTGATCGATTGCGGCATGTTCCAGGGGTCCAAGACGCTGAAGGCGCTCAACTACGAGCCCTTCCCCTTCCACGCCGGCGACATCGACGCGGTGCTGCTGACCCATGCGCACATCGACCATTCCGGCCTTCTGCCCAAGCTGATGCTGGCCGGGTTCGAAGGGCCGATCTACGCGACCGCCGCGACGCGGGACCTGTGCGCGGTGATGCTGGCCGACGCCGGCGGCATCCAGGAGGGCGAGGTCCGCGATCTGAACCGCCGCAACCAGCGCCGTGGGCGGCCAACGGTCGAGCCGATCTTCACCGAACAGGACGCCAAGCGCGTCATGCCGCAGTTCGAGCGGGTCAAGATGGGTGAGGCCGTCGAGGTCGCGCCCGGGCTGACGGCGGTCTACTGGCAGGCGGGTCACATTCTGGGCGCGGCCTCGATCGAGGTGATCGTTGCCGGCGAGGACGGTCCGATGCGCCTGTTCTTCTCGGGCGACATCGGGCCCGGCGGCAGCGAGTTCGTCGCCGATCCCCAGGGGCCGGTCGGCGTCGACCACCTGGTCATGGAGTCCACCTACGGTGACCGCGACCGGGTCATCACCGACGCCGTGGCCCGCCGGAAAGCGCTGGCGCAGGAGCTGCGCGACGCCCACGACGCCGGCGGGCCTCTGCTGATCCCCGCCTTCGCGGTCGAGCGCAGCCAGGAACTGCTGGCCGACCTGCTGGCGGTAATGGACAGCGGCGAAGCGCCGGGCGGCGACGTCTTTCTCGATTCCCCGCTGGCCATCGAGGCGACCGAGGTGTTCCAGCGGCGCGGCTGGAATCCGGACGAAGGGCGCAATCCGTTCGAGGGCGTCCGTCCATCGGAGCGGCTGCGCTTCCTCGAAAAGCCCTGGGACAGCGACGGCCTGGACCGGCTCAAGGGCTGGCATGTGATCCTCGCCGCCAGCGGCATGTGTGACGCCGGCCGCATCCGCAAGCACCTGAAGCGGTTGCTGTGGCGCAAGGAGACCACGGTCCTGCTGTCCGGTTTCCAGGCCGTCGGGACGCTGGGCCGGCTGCTGGCCGAGGGCGCCCGCCGGGTGACGATCCAGGGCGAGGAAATTCGCGTGAAGGCGCGCATCCGGATGCTGGATGCCTATTCCGGTCACGCCGACGCCGGCGGCCTGGTCAGCTGGGCCCAGTCCCGCGGCCCGATCACAGGGTCGGTCTTCCTCGCTCACGGCGAGCCGCACGCCGTCGAGGGCCTGCGTGACCGCCTGGTCGCGGCGGGCTTCCCGCCGGACCAGCTGATTGCACCGCGGATCGACGAGAGCTTCCTGCTGCGCAAGGCGCGGGCCGAGGCCGGCCCGGCCGCGGCAGCGCGGATCCCGCCCGGGG
>DAORNX010000402.1:0-2682 GCA_035441225.1 Caulobacter sp. | reverse complement strand
CTGGTCGCGCAGGGCGACCGCCGGCCCGGCGTCGAGGGCGAACAGCGGCTGGCCCGCGACGACCCTCTGCCCCCGAACCACGGCGATCCGCGACACCGGTCCGGCGGTGGAAGAGGACAGGTACAGCGCTTCCCCCTCGATGTAGCCCGACAGGGCCGCGCCCCGGACCGGCTTGCGACCCCAGGTCCACCAGGCGCCGACGGCGGCGAGGATGACCACCGCGACGACGGCGATGCGAGCTTTCGGGTTCATCAGCGGCCTCCTTCGGCCAGAAGACCGTGCAGGGCGGTCTCGACATGCTGGCTGGCCAGCGCCTTGAGGTCGATCGGCGCGGCGCCGACCGGCTCCATCACTTCCCGCCACAGCACCCCCATCAGCAACGGACCGATCAGGGCCAGGGCGTGGAAGCGCGGGTCGCCGGGTTGGATCTCGCCGCGCGCCTGGGCCCGTTCGATCAGGCCGCTGATGACGGCCAGGATCCGGCTGACCACCTCGTCGTGCCAGACCCGCGCCAGATCGGGGAAGTTCCGCGACTCGGCGATGACCATCTTGGCCACCGGCCCGACGGGTGAGGTCGCCAGCAGGTCGGCCGCGCGGCCCAGCAGCAGGCGGCTGGTCTGGGCGAACGGCAGGTCGATGGCCGCGGCGGTCGCCTCGACCACGGCGATGTTGGGGCTGATGGCGTCGCGCACCACGGCGGCGAACAGGTCCTGCTTGGTCTCGAAGTAGAGGTAGAGGGCGCCCTTGCTGACCCCCGCCCGGGCGGCGATGTCGTCGAGCCGGGCGGCCGCGAACCCCTTCTCGGCGAACACCTCGAGCGCCGCGGCGACGATCTCCGCCGGCCGGGCGTCCTTGCGACGTCGCCATTTGGGCTGACCCGGCTGCATCATACCTGCCCTTTATAACTGACCGGTCAGTTATTTATATCACCGGGAGGCTTGCGGCAAGGGTTGCGGTCCGAAAGTCGCCGGCCGGTCGGCATCACCGGCGCGGACATCCGCAGGTTGCCATTGGTTAATGCGATGATAACGTCGTTATCGGGGATTGGAGCGTGGCGACAGAACAGGGTGGAACGCGGCATCGGGCGTTGAAGACGGCGGGCCTGGCCACGATCGTCGCGTTTCTGGTCGCCCTGTTCGATCCCCTCGGCCTGGATCAGGCCGGTGACCGCCGCAGCGCCGAGGCGGCCGATCGGGTGGCGGCGCCCTTCTATCCGTCCGGCCACGGGCGCGCGCTCGTGACTACCGTGCCGATCGACGAGGCTGCCCTCCGGTCGGTCGGCCGGGAATGGCCTCCACAGTACGACTTCTACGCCGAAGTGCTCGACGCGCTGACCGCCGACGCCGCGACCCGACCGGCCGCTATCTTCCTCGATTTCACCTTCATGTCGGAACTCTACAGCGAGGAACGGCGGGACCGCTTCGTGGCCAGGGTCCACCAGGTCACACGCGCCGAAAGCTGGACCGGCCGGCCCGAATGCCACACGACGCCCACCGCCAAGCTGAGGTGCATCATCGCCCATGGCGGGACGCCGGTGATCATCGGCAAGCCCTACCCCGTCGACCGCTGCGACCTGACCCTGACGCTGCTCCTGCTCGACCGGGCGGCCGTTCTCACGCCGCTGGGCTGGCCCGGCATGGGCGACGCCTGGCGGTCGGCCATTTCCCGCGATCAGTACCGGAGCCAGCGGCGGGGCGACGAAGAGGGCTGCCCGGCGCTGGAGGGCATCGAGGCCGCCGGCGGAAAGGCCAGTTTCGACTACGGCTCGGCGGTTCTGAACGCGATGATCGGGGCGCCGTCGGTCAAGGTCACGGCGCGGGGCGTCGCGCGCTATGACCTGACGCCCTCGGCAGCGCTGTTCGCCGCCCTCTGCCTGCGCGACCGCCGGGTTTCCCCCCACTGTGGCAACCCCGGCAACCCGGCCTTCGAGGCCTTTCTCGCCCGGGAGACAACCTTCAAGGTGTTCTGGGGCTCGATCCCCGATCCGGCCTATCTCGCTGTCGAGGAAAGGCTGTTCCCGGCCCGCGCCGACGTCGAGCGCCGCGAACGGTGCAGACGGGAAACCGCCGGTCCGGGGCGCGTCCTGGCGGTCGGGCTGGCCCAGCTGCTGGCCGGGCTGGACGACCGGGGCGCCGCCCGCCCGGTCGAGTGCGGCTATCACGCCGACCTCCGGTACGACCTGCTAACCGGCGACACCGCCGACCCGGCAATCGCCTCCGACCTTCGCCGGGCCTTCGTGGCCGGCCGGGCGGTGATCGTCGGCGCCGCGCTGGCGCAGAGCAACGACTGGACCGTCTCGCCGACGCGCGGACGTGTCCCTGGCATGAACCTGCACGCCATGGCGCTGGACAACCTGCTGGAACTGGGCGGCCGAATGCCCCGGCCGCCCCCGGCCATTCTCGGCAGCCCGATCGATGAGGGCGAGGCGGTCGAACTGATCCTGACCTTCCTCATGACCCTCCTGATCGTGACGGCCGACGAACGGGCCCCGGCCGCAGCCGCCGGAGCGCCGGACGCCGGGGCGATCCGCCGGCGCCGTCTGGGTCTGGCGGCGATGTCGATCGGGGGATCTCTGCTGGTGTTTGTGGTGGCCAGCCTGTTTCTCACCACCGTTCTGCGCTGGACGCCGGTCAACATCGTCGGCCTCTGGGTCCTCAGCGTCACCGTGGCGTTCGTCTCGTT
>DAORNX010000401.1:0-2683 GCA_035441225.1 Caulobacter sp. | reverse complement strand
GACGATCGGCGCCGCGCCCTTGGCATTGTAGGTCAGGGCCTGGCCGAACAGCAGGGACCGCGTCTCGAGAGTCTTGGCGGTTTCCTCGCACTTGGCCGGCGGCGACCAGGACATCCAGAACTGCGCCAGCTGCGCCTTGGGCACGCTGGTGGCGCCGGTCCATACCGCCCGGCCGCGCTTGATGGCCGCGGCGCCCTGCATCTGGATCGGCGTGGGACTGGCCTTTTCGGCGGCTTCCATCGCGCGCGCGAACAGGGCCAGGTTGCGCCTGGCCTCGTCCCGCTGGCCCGGATAGACGACCTTGATGTTGTCCTCGGTGCTCGGCGTCGGCCAGGCGCGCTCGATGCGGGTCACCTCGGGCATGGCCCGGTCGTACAGGTCGACGTAGCCCGAGATCGCGCCGTAGCACCAGCCGACGTAACCATAGTCGTCGGTCGGAGCCGACACCGGGCCACCCTGGATGGGCAACGGCGCGACGTCCTGTTTGCGCGGGACGGCGGTGGCGACCGGACCGTCGCCGGCGGCTTCCGGCGCGGGAGCGTCCTGCAGGATCAGGGCGAGGGCGAAGACAAGCGGGGCCATTCAAGGTCCTATCAGTGTTGCGTCAGGCGTCGCCGTCCCTGGGCGGACCGAAACCGCCGCCCCCGGGGGTCTCGATCTCGACAACGTCGCCGGGCCGCACGGAAATCGAAAAACAGCCGGTTAGTTCCCTTACCGCGCCGTCGGTGGTTATCAAACGCTGCCGGCCGGGCAAGGCCGGTCCGCCGCCGCAGATTCCCTGCGGACTGTGGCTTCGGCGTGACGAGAGCAGGGCGGCCTCCATCGGTGCGAGAAAGCGGACGCGGCGGATGGCCCCGTCGCCACCTCGTCGTGCGCCGGCGCCGCCGGAGTCCGGCCGGACGGCGAAGCTCTCCACCCGCACCGGAAACCGGCGCTCGAGAATTTCCGGATCGGTCAGCCGGCTGTTGGTCATATGGCTGTGCACAGCGCTGGTTCCGTCGCGGCCCGCCGTCGCTCCCGCGCCGCCGCAGATCGTCTCGTAGTACTGCCGGTCCTCGTCGCCGAAGGTGAAGTTGTTCATCGTGCCCTGGCTGTTGGCCATCACCCCCAGGGCGGCATAGAGGGCGTCCACCACGTGCTGGCTGGTCTCGACGTTGCCGGCGACCACCGCCGCGGGCGGTTCCGGATCGAGCATCGAGCCGTGGCGGGTGAGGATCTTCAGCGGCGTCAGGCAGCCGGCGTTCAGCGGGATGTCGTCGTCGACCAGGCTGCGGAACACGTACAGCGCGGCCGCGTCGACGATCGCCGAGGGGGCGTTGAAGTTGCTCGCCAGCTGGTCGAACGAGCCGGTGAAGTCGAGCACGGCCTCGCCCGCCGCCGAGTCGACCCGGATGGTCACCACGATTTCGCCGCCGCCGTCCATCGGCACGCGGGCCTCGCCGTCATGGAGTTTCGTGACCGCCCGCCGCACCGCCTGTTCGGCGTTCCTCTGCACGAAGGTCATGTAGCGGGCGACGGCGTCGGGACCGTAGGCCTCGATCATCGCCGCCACCGCCGCCGCGCCGGCCTGGCAGGCGGCGATCTGGGCCTTGAGGTCGGCGATGTTGCGATCCGGCGCCCGGGCCGGCCAGCGGCCGGTCAGCAGGGCCGCGCGGGTCTCGGCCTCGAGAAAACGCCCGTTCCGCATGATCGGCACGGCGTCGAGCAGCACGCCTTCCTCGTCGAGCGTCGTCGAGAAGGGCGGCATAGACCCGGGCTGCACCCCGCCGACATCGGCATGGTGGCCCCGGGCGGCGACGTAGAAGGCGGGGGGAGCGGCGTCGTCCATGAACACCGGCATCACCACGGTGATATCGGGCAGGTGGGTGCCGCCGAAATAGGGATTGTTGAGGGCGAAAGCCTCGCCCGGCCGCAGCACCGGATGCCGCGCCGTCGTGGCCCGCACGCTGGCGCCCATGCTGCCCAGATGCACCGGCATGTGCGGCGCGTTGGCCACCAGCCCGCCATCGGCGTCGAACAGGGCGCAGGAAAAGTCGAGCCGTTCCTTGATGTTGACCGAATGCGCCGTGCGCTCCAGCGCCGCGCCCATGGCCTCGGCCACGCCCATGAAGCGGCGGTTGAACAGCTCCAGGGTCACCGGGTCGGGCGCGTCGGCGGCGATGGCGGCGGCCGTCAACGGGGTGGCGCGGGTCAGTCGGATCAGGCCGTCGGGCTCGGCCGAGGCGCGCCAGCCGTCGGCCACGGCGATCTGGGTGTCGCTGCGGATGATCAGGGCGGGGCCGCTCAACTCACCGAGCTGGTCGGCATGCACCACCCTCCGTTCATCCTGGCGAAGGCCGGGGCCCGGGTGTTCCCGGATCGGTCCGGACACAACTGACGGCTTCGGGACCAGGCCTGGATCCGGGGCTCCGGGGGACGATTCCGTGGCCTCCACCTCCACGCTGGCGATCAGGACGGTCCGGTCCGGCTCGACGAACCCGAACAGCCTCTGGTGGGCGTCCTCGAAGGCGGCTTTCGCGGCGCGCCCGTCCGACAGGGCGATCGGCAGGGCCGCATCCGCCCCGTCGTAACGCAGGCGAAGGCGGCGTTCGACCACGCCGGCCTCGGCCCCCTGGCCGATCAGGGCCTCGCGGGCCTCCGTCTCCAGCCGGTCCGCCAGCGCGCGCGCGGCGGACAGCCCGGC
>DAORNX010000400.1:0-2687 GCA_035441225.1 Caulobacter sp. | reverse complement strand
CGAGATGGCCGCCCTGGCCGAGCGGGCGCCGGTGGACCTGCGCGCCAACAGCCTCAAGACCGACCCCGACCGCGCCGCGAAGGCCCTGCAGCCGCTGCACGCCGCGCCGGCCGGTATCCTGCCCGACGCCTTCCGCATTCCCGCGCCCGCCGCCACCGACCGGGCCGGTTCGGTCGAGACCATCCCGCAGTTCGGCAAGGGCTGGTTCGAGGTGCAGGACCTGGGCAGCCAGATCGCCGCCGCCTGCGCGGGCGAAATCAAGGGCAAACAGGTGCTCGACTTCTGCGCCGGGGGCGGGGGCAAGACCCTGGCCCTGGCCGCGGCCATGGGCAACACCGGCCAGCTCTACGCCCACGACAGCGACGCCCGGCGCATGGCCGACATCGTCCCGCGCGCCACCCGCGCCGGAGTGCGCAACCTGCAGATCCGCTCGCCGGTGACACCGGACCCGCTCAAGGGGCTGGAGGGCAGGATGGACCTTGTGTTCGTCGACGCCCCCTGTACTGGCGCCGGCACCTGGCGGCGGCACCCCGACTCGAAGTGGCGGCTGTCGCCCGAGCAGCTCGAACGCCGGATGGCCGAGCAGGACCAGGTGCTCGACCAGGCCTGCGCCTATGTGAAGCCCGGTGGTCGCATGGTCTACGTCACCTGCTCGAACTTCGCGGAAGAGAACGAGGACCGCATCGCGGCCTTCCTGGCGCGCCATCCGGGTTTCGCCGTGCGTCCGGCGGCCTTCGAGGCGGTCGCCGGACATGCCACACCCGAGGGGTTCCTGCGCCTGACGCCCCTTTCCGCCGCCACCGACGGCTTCTTCGTCGCCCTTATGGAACGCATTGCATGACCGCCCCCGCCCACCAGCCCGTCCTGATCGTCGACTTCGGCAGCCAGGTGACGCAGCTGATCGCCCGCCGGGTGCGGGAGGCGGGGGTCTATTGCGAGATCCATCCGTTCGACAAGGTCGAGGCGCTGGTCGACGCCTTCCAGCCGGCGGCGATCATCCTGTCGGGCGGCCCGGCCAGCGTGCTGGAGCCCGATAGCCCGCGGATCGGCAGGAAGCTGTTCGACCTCGGCGTGCCGATGCTCTGCGTCTGCTATGGCGAGCAGCTGCTGTGCGACGTGCTGGGCGGCACGGTCGAGGGCGGCCACGCCGGCGAGTTCGGCAGGGCCGAGCTGACCATCGCCAGGGACCACCCTCTGTTCCAGGGCCTGGCCGGCGTCGGCGAGCTGGAAACCGTCTGGATGAGCCACGGCGACCGCGTCACCGCCATCCCCGACGGCTTCGAGATCATCGGAACCTCGACCGGCGCGCCGTTCGCCGCCATCGCCGACGACGCCCGCCGCATCTACGGTGTGCAGTTCCACCCCGAGGTCGTTCACACGGTCAACGGCGCGAAGATCTACCGCAACTTCCTCTACAACCTCGCCGGCCTGAAGGGCGACTGGACCATGGCGGCCTTCCGCCAGGAAATGATCGCGAAGATCCGCGCCCAGGTCGGCAAGGGCCGGGTGATCTGCGGCCTCAGCGGCGGCGTCGACAGCTCGGTGGCCGCGGTGCTGATCCACGAGGCCATCGGCGACCAGCTGACCTGCGTCTATGTCGACACCGGCCTGATGCGGAAGGGCGAGAGCGAGCAGGTCGTCTCCCTGTTCCGCAACCACTACAATATTCCGCTGGTCCATGTTGACGCTGCTGATCTTTTCCTCGGCGCGCTCGAAGGCGTCAGCGATCCGGAAACCAAGCGCAAGACCATCGGCAAGCTGTTCATCGACGTGTTCGACGCGGAGTCGTCGAAGATCGAGGGCGCCGAATTCCTCGCCCAGGGCACCCTCTATCCGGACGTCGTCGAGAGCGTCTCGGCGCGGGGCGGCCCGTCGGCGGTGATCAAAAGCCACCACAACGTCGGCGGCCTGCCGGACTACATGAAACTGAAGCTGGTCGAGCCGCTGCGCGAGCTGTTCAAGGACGAAGTCCGGGCGCTGGGCGTCGAGCTCGGCCTGCACCCTGACTTTGTCGGCCGCCACCCGTTCCCGGGGCCCGGCCTGGCCATCCGCATCCCCGGCGAGATCACCCGCGAGAAGGTCGCCATGCTGCAGCAGGCCGACGCCATCTACCTCGACGAGATCCGCAAGGCCGGCCTGTACGACCAGATCTGGCAGGCCTTCGCCGTGCTGCTGCCGGTCAAGACCGTCGGTGTGATGGGCGACGCCCGCACCTACGAGAACGTCCTGGCCCTGCGCGCGGTGACCAGCACCGACGGCATGACCGCCGACTTCTTCGAGTTCCCGTGGGCGGTGCTGGGCAAGACGGCCACCCGGATCATCAACGAGGTGCGCGGCGTCAACCGCGTGGTCTACGATGTGACCAGCAAGCCGCCCGGCACCATCGAGTGGGAATAGGCCGGGCGGTGATCCCGGATGGCATGAGGCGTTTGTGAGACATGACCATCGTCGACAGCATGGCGGCCACCCCGGGGTGGTCGTCGACGGGCCGGTCCTGAGAGGTGGCCGACGCCGCCGCCCCGGCTGACCGTCTCGCGGCCCTGACCCGCGCGCGGGTGCTGCTGCGGGACCTGCGCGGTCGCCTGAGAGCCAGCGAAGCCTGGTTCATCGTCCTGGCCATCGGCCTCGGCGCGGCCGCCGGTCTGCTCAGCGTGATCCAGGGCTCCATCGCCCGCCTGCTTCAGAAT
>DAORNX010000399.1:392-2690 GCA_035441225.1 Caulobacter sp. | reverse complement strand
CTTCCCTCGGTTATTCGTCTTCCCAAGGGTGGTGTTCCTGCGACCTGTTTTTCCTGATTCTGCCTGCCGAGCCACTGTTCCATGAACTGAACCGGCGACAGGTAGCCCAGGCTCGACGGCTGGCGTTTCCGATTGTAAACCACCTCGATGTCTTCAAAGCGGGTGGCCTTCATGGCGGCAGGGCTGGCAGGACGTACGCCATGTCCCCACCCATGCTTGAAGCGGTTGAACCCGCTCTCGGTGGGCGCGTGATCCCCGCCATTGCCCTGGCGGCTCATCGAACAGACCATGCCGTACTCCTTGAGCGCGTCCCGAAACGCAGGGCTGGCGTACGGGCTACCGCGGTCGGCGTGATGCCTCAGACCCGGGGCCGGCCGGCGGCGGAACCCCGCCATGGTCAGGGCGTCCGTCCCGAGTTCTGCCGTCATGCGGGGCTTGAGTGACCCGCCCACGACTTCCCGGTGGAACCAATCCAGCACGATGGCCGGGTACCGCCCGCCTTCCTCCGTCCACCAAGACGGGATGTCCGAGGTCCCGAGCGGATGGGGTGCCGTGGGGATGCTCTGGCGAGCCCACCGGTTCTCGGCCACCGGCCGGGCGTGGCGCGAATCCGTCGTCACCTGGTCGCGGCGCGGGTGACGGGCGTGAAGCCCGTTCTCGCGCCTCCCCCGCTCGATCCGCTCCTGGCTCGCCGGGAAACCACGCCTTCGCCCTTCGCGCCCCTTGCGTGGGCGGCCATCGGCGCCCTGGAGTTCTGCAGGAATGGCCGGGATCAGCGCCCCCTCTGCGGGTCCGTCCGTGGCTGGCGCTGCGCCACCCACCCCGCTTCCAGGCCCGGTCACCGCGGATACTCCCCTTCAAGGCCGCGCACCGTTCCGCCCCCCCGAACTCTCGCCGAAGCACGTCAATCCAGGCGGACTTCACAGGGTATCCTTCGTGAAGGACGCCGCCGCTTTCATTACGATTTCAAGCGCCCGCTTGAGTCGCCCGCCCTCGGCTTGCAGCCGCGGCAGTTTCCTCTCTTCGGGCGTCATCCTCCGGTTGCCCACCCCGTTGGGCGTCCCCTTCGCCGCGGCCTTCCCCCGCTTGACCGCCAGTTTCCTGAACGCCGGTGTCAAGGCCGGCTTCACTTTCTTCATTGCGCGCTCCTCAAGTGACTGAATCATCCGTCACCCTAGGAAGACGAAATTTCGGGGGAAGTTCACTGTGATTCCTGTATGCGACTGCGACACAAATCGGCAGGAAAAAGGAAAGACCGGCTCCCGGCTTCCGGCTCAATCGACAACCGGGGCGCGCAGGCGTGCGGCCGCCAGTTCGCCGATGCGCTGGCCCATGGCGAGGCCGACTTCGGTCGAGTTGCGGTAGTGCACGCCGTCAAAGATCCGAGCGTCGGCCACTTCGCGCATCAGACTATCGGTGCTCGTCCAGCGGCGCGTTGCGCCCTGGGCGGTGGGGCTGGCGGCGGCGAGTACCATTCCTGGCGCCATCTCGGACTTGAGCACCGTGCCCACCGTCGCCGCGAGAATGCAGTGGGCGCAGGGGTATTCCGGATGCGCCGGCGTATCGATCAAGGGGGACCAGGCGGCGTCGCGCACGGTTGCCGGATGGCCGTCGACGTCGCCGTTGCGGATTGCCGTCACCGGGCGCCAGAAGTTGTAGTGGTACTTGGCGTCCATCACGCTGATCAGCGCGTCGTCCATCGCCTGTGCCACGACGGCGTAGAGCCGCGCATTGGCGAGCACGTCGCGGCCGGGGCGCGTCGCCACCGAGGCGACGAGGTCGTGGTAGATGGCCGGCATCGAGAATTCCCAGAAGCGCGCGATGGCCGTCTGCTCTTCGTTCCGTTGTGTGCTGCCTTTGGCGCCGAGGGTCTTCACTTCCTCGAAGTCGCGGGCCCAGGTGGCGCTGGTCAGGGCGGGTGGCGCCGCGGGGCGGAACTGCGCGGGCGAATCGAGCATCCACGGGCGCCGGCCGGCCCACTGCGGTACCGCCGGGATCGCCGTCGGCACGTAGGCGCCGGGGGTGGTGTGGGGCCGATAGCTTTCCGCGCTGCCAGCGCCGTCGCTTCCCCGTGCGTTGAGCACGGTCCCCGCGGCCCGCTCGCCGATGGCGATGCCGGCATTGCGGGCGTCCGCATCGGCAATGCTCGCCAGGGCCGTGCGATAGGCCGACTCGATGGCGTCCTTCTGCGCGGGAACGGCTTTCAGGAGCACGGCCCGGTTGGCCGCGGCAACGGCGGCGTCGGCGGCCGCCGGGGCGGTGCCGTTCGGCCACAAGCTCGAGGCCAGGAACCTCACG
>DAORNX010000399.1:0-262 GCA_035441225.1 Caulobacter sp. | reverse complement strand
CGCACAGCGTGCGGCGGGAGGGGATCAGGTCAAGCTTGGTCATGATGTTTCCTTTCAATAAATTTGCGGGCGGTCAGGGCCGCGCGTAGAAGAGGTAGTCGGCGGTGTAGGGAACCCGGCCGATCTGCCCGCTGCGGGAGCCGTCGCATCCGCTCTCCGGCGCCGTACCGCCCGTGGTATTGACCCGCTGGATCGAGGCCACGCGGCCGAGGCGGCCGGCCGAGCCATCGCCGCGGGCTGTCAGCAGCAGCCACGGGATGGC
>DAORNX010000398.1:0-2701 GCA_035441225.1 Caulobacter sp. | reverse complement strand
TAGCGGACGTCGCCGACGATCGGCCGGCCGAGGCTGGCCATGTGCACGCGCAGCTGGTGCATGCGGCCGGTCTCGGGACTCAGCTCCATCAGCGCCGCCTCCGGCGTGGCGGCCAGGGTGCGGTAGCGGGTTTTCGCGGTCTCGGCGTCGGGATGGTCCGGGGCCGAGACGCGCATGTAGGCCTCGCGGCCGATGCTTTCGCGGCGCAGCGGGCTGTCGATCACCCCGCCCTTCGGCGACGGCGCCCCGGGTGCGACGATGGCCAGGTAGGTCTTGCGAAAACGCTTCGCGATCATGGCCTTGCCGAGAAAACTTGCGGCCGGCTGGGTGCGGGCGGTGAGGATCACCCCGCTGGTGTCGCGGTCCAGCCGGTGGACCAGCCGGGGCCGGTGGCCGCCCGGCCGCGCGAAGGCCGAGGTCAGTTCATCGAGCGTATGGGCGTTGATCCGCCCGCCCTGGCTGGAAAGGCCTGCCGGCTTGTTCAGGGCGATGATGTGGGGGTCCTGCGCGATCACCATGCCGCGGACGAAGGCGATCTCCTCCGGCGTGAGGGCGATCGGCTTTTCGTGGGCCTTGGTCTTGCGGGGCGGGCGAGAGGACATGCTACCTCTCCCACTTGGGAGAGGGGGACCAGCCGGAGGCTGGTGGAGAGGGAAGCACGGCTGTTCGAAGGGGCATTCGGGAAGACGCTGAGAGGCGTGAGCGAAGACGGCTCACAGCGGCGCATCCCACTCCACCATGCTGCGCATGGTCCCCCTCTCCCAAGAGGGAGAGGTCAGACATTTTTCTTCGCCCGCATCGCCGCCCAGCGGTCCAGGCGCTCCTTCACCTTGGCCTCGTGCCCCTCCCCCTTCGGCTTGTAGAACCCGCGCCGTTCCATGCTGTCCGGGAAGTAGTTCTGGCCCGAGAAGCCCTCCTCGGTGTCCGGGTCGTAGGCGTAGCCGGCCCCGTAGCCGAGGTCCTTCATCAGGCGGGTCGGGGCGTTGAGGATGTGGCTGGGCGGGGCCAGGGAGCCGGTCTCGCGGGCCGCCTTGCGGGCCGCCCCGAAGGCCTTGTAGACGGCCACCGACTTGGGCGCGCAGGCCATGTGCACGCAGGCCTGGGCCAGGGCCAGCTCACCCTCGGGGCTGCCAAGGAAGTCGTAGGTGTCCTTCGCGGCGTTGCACAGCAGCAGGCTCATCGGATCGGCCGCGCCGATGTCCTCGCTGGCCATGCGGGTCAGGCGGCGGGCGATGAACAGCGGGTCCTCGCCGCCCTCGAGCATGCGCGCCAGCCAGTAGAGGGCCGCGTCCGGATCGCTGCCGCGCACGCTTTTGTGCAGCGCGCTGATGAGGTTGTAGTGCTCCTCGCGGTCCTTGTCGTAGGCCGGGCTGCGCTTCTGCAGCACCTGGCCGAGCTCGGCCGGGGTCAGCGGATGGGCGGAGCCGATGGCCAGCAGGGTCTCGGCCAGGGTCAGCAGATAGCGGCCGTCGCCGTCGGCCATGGCGATCATCGCCTCGCGCGCCGCCAGCTCGAGCGGCAGGGTGGTCCCCTCCTCCGCCTCGGCCCGCTGCAGCAGCTGCTCCATGGCCGCCTCGTCGAGCCGGCGCAGCACATAGACCTGGCAGCGCGACAGCAGGGCGCCGTTGAGCTCGAAGCTGGGATTCTCGGTGGTGGCGCCGACCAGGGTGATGGTCCCCTCCTCCACGAACGGCAGGAAGCCGTCCTGCTGGGCGCGGTTGAAGCGGTGGATCTCGTCGACGAACAGCAGGGTCGACTGGCCCGCGGCGCGGCGCATCCTGGCCTGTTCGAAGGCCTTCTTCAGATCGGCGACGCCGGAGAAGACCGCGCTGATCTGCTGGAACTCATAGCCGGCGGCCTTCGCCAACAACCGGGCGATGGTGGTCTTGCCCGTGCCCGGAGGGCCCCAGAGAATCATCGAGCCCAGCCGGCCGCCGGCGATCATGCGCCGGATCGGCCCGCCCTCGCCGAGCAGGTGGTCCTGACCGACAACCTCGTCCAGCGCGCGCGGCCGCAGCCGCTCGGCAAGCGGCGCAGGAGCGTGGGGAGTCAGGCCGGCGGCCTCGAACAGGTCGGACATGGGGAGGGTTTAGCATCAGACGGGGACATGTACCGCAGGTACGTGTCCCCAAATCACGCTTCCGCAGCACTGGCGGTTCGATTGGGGGACACGTACCTGCGGTACATGTCCCCTACGTCCTGAACGCGGCCGTGATCAGCTGGCCGCCGCGCTGGATGGTCACGCGCCAGACCTTGCCGCCCCCGCCGATGGCGGCGTTGAGGTCGCCCATCGAGCGGATCTCGCGGCCGTTGACCTCTCGCACCAGGTCACCGGGCTTGAGGCCGGCCTGCAGGGCGAAGCCCTTGGCCACGCGGGTCACCACCACGCCCCTGGCCGCGAACGGATCAACGCCGATCTCGTCGGCCACGGCCGGGGACATGCTGGCCACGGTCGCGCCCTGGAAGGGGTTGGCGCCCGAGATGGTCCGCTCGTCCTTGCCACCCGGGGCCGGTTCGGCCCGCACGGTGACGCTGCGCTCGTCGCCGTCGCGCAGGATCCGCACCGGCACCGACTCGCCGGGCCGGCGCGAGCCGAACTGGTAGGTGGCGCCGCCCTCATCGTTCACCGTCTCGCCGCCGACGGCCAGGATCACGTCGCCGACCTTGAGCCCCGCCCGGTCGGCCGGTCCGTCGGGCCACA
>DAORNX010000397.1:0-2711 GCA_035441225.1 Caulobacter sp. | reverse complement strand
GGCGGCGTTGAACCGGCCGGTCAGCTCGGGCGAGACGGCCACGGCGATGGCCGCCTTGCCGTCGGCCGCGCCGACGAGGGCCACCACGCCGGCCTGCTTGCGGAATTCCTCGGCCAGGCCGCGCAGTTCCTTGCCGCCGACGCCGTCGAGCACCTTGCCGATGAAGCTGACGCCGCCGATGTCCTCGGCCGCCACGGGGCCCGCCCCGCCGCCGCCCAGGGCGAGGGTCTTCTTCGCCTCGGCCAGGTCCTTCTCGGCCTTGCGGCGTTGGGCGTCGAGCGCCTCGATGCGCTGCGGCACCTCGGCCACCGGGACCTTGAAGCGATCGGCCAGGTCGCGGGCGACATTGGCCTGCTCCTGCAGCCAGCGACGCGCCGCTTCGCCGGTCAGGGCCTCGATGCGGCGCACGCCGGCGGCGATGCCGCCCTCGCTGACGATCTTGAACAGGCCGATGTCGCCGGTGCGGGCCACATGGGTGCCGCCGCACAGTTCCACCGAATAGGCCCCCTCGCCGGCCAGGCTGCGGCCGAGCGTCAGCACGCGCACCTCGTCGCCGTATTTCTCGCCGAACAGGGCCATGGCGCCGGCCTCGATGGCCTGCTGCGGGGCCATCATCCTGGTCTCCGCCGCGCGGTTCTGCAGCACCACGGCATTGACCTCGTCCTCAATGCGGGCGAGCGCGTCGGCGGTCAGCGGGCCGCCGTGGCTGAAGTCGAAGCGCAGCCGCTCGCCATCGACCATCTGGCCCTTCTGGGTCACGTGCTCGCCCAGCACGTTGCGCAGGGCCGCGTGCATCAGGTGGGCGGCAGAGTGGTTGGCGCGCGTGGTGGTGCGGTTGGCCGGATCGACGTGCAGGGTCACGGCCTGGCCGGTCTTCAGGCTGCCCGAGACGATCCGCAGGTCGTGCACGTGCAGGTCGCCGGCCTGCTTCTGCACGTCGGTCACGCGGGCCGAGCCGCCAGCCCAGTCGACCACGCCCACATCGCCGGCCTGGCCGCCGCTCTCGGCGTAGAAGGGGGTGCGGTCGAACACCGCCTGGACCGTGTCGCCGGCGCCGGCCTCGGCGACTTCCACGCCATCGCCGAGCAGGGCGACGACGGTTCCGCTTCCGTCGACCTCGTCGTAGCCGGTGAAGACGGTGCCGCCGACCCGGTCGCGGATGGCGAACCACTCGGCGGCCGCGGCCCGCTGGCCCGTGCCCTTGAGGCCCTCTGACTTGCCGCGCTGCTCGTCCATCAGCCGGTCGAATTCGGCGGTGTCGACGGTCAGGTCCAGGGCCCGCACCGCGTCCTGGGTCAGGTCGAGGGGGAAGCCGTAGGTGTCATGCAGCTTGAAGGCCACGTCGCCCGGCAGCACCCCGCCGGCGGTCAGGCCGGCGGTGGCCTCGTCGAGCAGGATCATGCCGCGGCCGAGGGTGCGGCGGAACCGCTCCTCCTCCTGGCGCAGGGTCTCGACGATGGCCGGCTGGGCGCGGCGAAGCTCGGGATAGGCGGCGCCCATCTGCTCGACCAGGGTCGGGGCCAGGCGGTGCATCAGCGGCTCGGTCGCGCCCAGCAGATGGGCGTGACGCATGGCCCGGCGCATGATCCGGCGCAGGACGTAGCCGCGTCCCTCGTTCGACGGGGTGATGCCGTCGGCGATGAGGAAGGACGAGGTGCGCAGGTGGTCGGCGATGACCCGGTGCGACGGGGTCCGCTCGCCCTCGGCCTTCACCCCGGTGGCTTCCTCGGAGGCGGCGATCAGGGTCTTGAACAGGTCGACGTCATAGACGTTGTGCACGCCCTGCAGGACGGTGGCGAACCGCTCCAGCCCCATGCCGGTGTCGATCGACGGCTTGGGCAGGTTGGTCCGCGTTCCGTCGGCATGCTGCTCGAACTGCATGAAGACCAGGTTCCAGATCTCCACGAACCGGTCGCCGTCCTCGTCGGCGCTGCCCGGAGGACCGCCCCAGATGTGGTCGCCGTGATCGTAGAAGATCTCGGAACAGGGGCCGCACGGACCGGTGTCGCCCATCGACCAGAAGTTGTCGTTGGTCGAGATGCGGATGATCCGCTCTTCCGGCAGGCCGGCGATCTTGCGCCACAGGGCCGCCGCCTCGTCATCGGTGTGGTAGACCGTGACCGACAGCCGGTCCTTGTTCATGCCGAAGTCGCGGGTCAGCAGGGTCCAGGCGTGGGTGATCGCCTCTTCCTTGAAGTAGTCGCCGAACGAGAAGTTGCCGAGCATCTCGAAGAAGGTCAGGTGGCGGGCGGTGTAGCCGACGTTGTCCAGGTCATTGTGCTTGCCGCCCGCGCGGACGCACTTCTGCGACGAGGCCGCGCGCAGGGCGGTGGGGGTCTCGGCGCCGGTGAACAGGTTCTTGAACGGCACCATGCCGGCGTTGACGAACAGCAGGGTCGGATCGTTCTGCGGCACCAGGGGCGCGGAAGGGGTCACGGCATGGCCGTTGCTCCCGAAATAGTCGAGGAAGGCGCTGCGGATGTCGTTGAGACTCTTCATCGGTCGGCCGGTCTGCTGCCCGACGGGGCGCGGGCGCCGTCGCCGGATGTGAATTGAACGGGCTCATTAGCCAAGGGGCGGCGTGGTCACAAAGGAAAAGGTCGCTGGCGGCGGGAATTGCGGCGGCGGCGGGCCCTCGCGGATGGCCCGGCCCGGTGGCCGCGCCGACGCCCGCCGGCCATTCGACGGGCGATGCCGATACGTCCCGATGG
>DAORNX010000396.1:0-2713 GCA_035441225.1 Caulobacter sp. | reverse complement strand
GGTTCTGCATCGTCTGCGGCCTGGTGCGGCCCGACTTCCTGGTCGAGATCGCGTCCATCGCCCACATCGGCAAGCGCTGAGCCTTGCCCCGCTCCGGGACCGCCGACGGCCTCTACTACGAGCTCCATGACGCGGGCCCGGACGATCCCCGCGAGGTCGTCGTGCTGTCCGCCGGCCTCGGTGGGTCAGGCGCGTTCTGGGCGCCGCAGATGGCGGCCCTCACCGCGCGCTTCCGCGTCCTGCTCTACGATCACCGGGGAACGGCCCGCAGCGCGCGGACCCTGCGCGCGGGCCACCGTGTGAGCCACATGGCCGACGACATCGTCGCCGTGCTGGACGACCTGGGGCTGGCGAAGGTCCACCTCGTCGGTCACGCGGCCGGCGGGCTGGCCGGACTGGCGCTGGCGCTCGACCATCCCGACCGGCTGGACCGGCTGGTGGTGGTCAATGGCTGGGCTGCGCCGGACCCGCACGTGGCGCGGGTGTTCGCCACGCGCCTGCGCCTGCTCAACGACAGCGGCCCGGAGGCCTATGTTCACGCGCAGCCGCTGTTCCTCTATCCGGCCGACTGGATCAGCGAAAACCATGACCGGCTGGCGCTGGAGGAGCCCCATCACGTCGCCGGTTTCCCAACCCCCGAGGTGATGCTGGCGCGCATCCAGGCCCTGCTCGATTTCGACATCGACGCGCGTCTGCCGGAGATCACCGCGCCGGTGCTGGTCAGCGCCTCGGCCGACGACACCCTCGTGCCGGTCAGCTGCTCGCGGCGGCTGGCCGCGCGCCTGCCCCACGCCACCCTCGACATCGTCCCCTGGGGCGGCCACGGCTTCACCGTGACCGCGCCGGACGCCTTCAACGCCTCACTCGTCGCCTTCCTCGGCGGCGAAACGCGCTAACCCAAGGACTTCCCATGGAAATCGGCGTCTTCATCCCGATCGGCAACAACGGCTGGCTCATCTCCGAGACCTCGCCGCAGTACATGCCCTCGTTCGCGCTGAACAAGACGATCACCCAGGCGGCGGACCGCTACGGCTTCGACTTCGCCCTGTCGATGATCAAGCTGCGCGGCTTCGGCGGGAAGACGCAGTTCTGGGAGCACAACCTCGAGAGCTTCACCCTGATGGCGGGCCTCGCCGCGGTCACCGAGCGGATCAAGATCTTCGCGACAGCCGCCACACTCACGCTGCCGCCGGCCATCGTCGCGCGCATGGCCGCGACCATCGACTCCATCGCGCCGGGCCGGTTCGGCATCAACCTGGTCACCGGCTGGGCCGAGGCCGAGTACAGCCAGATGGGCCTGTGGCCGGGCGACAGCCACTATACCCGCCGCTACGACTACCTCGCCGAATACGCCCAGGTGCTGCGCGACCTGTTCGACACCGGGGTGTCGAACTTCAAGGGCGACTACTTCCAGATGACCGACTGCCGGGTCAGCCCGCAGGCGAAGGACACCAAGATCATCTGCGCCGGCTCCTCGACCGAGGGCCTGGCCTTCACCGCGCAATACGCCGACTACAGCTTCGCCCTGGGCAAGGGCACCAACACCCCGACCGCCTTCGCCGACGTCAACGAGCGTCTGCGCGCCGCGAAGGCGAAGACCGGCCGCGACGTCAGCGCCTACATCCTGTTCATGATCATCGCCGACGAGACCGACGAGAAGGCCATGGCCAAGTGGGAGCTCTACCGCGACGGCGTCGACAGGGAGGCGGTGGCCTGGCTGGTCGGCCAGGCGGCCGGCAACACTTCCGAGGACACCAACACCAGGCAGCTGGCGGCCGAGAAGGCGGCGGTGAATCTCAACATGGGCACCCTGGTGGGCTCGTATGAATCCATCGCGCGGATGCTGGACGAGGTGGCCACGGTGCCGGACACGGCCGGCGTGCTGTTGACCTTCGACGACTTCGTGCGGGGGGTCGAGGATTTCGGAACGAAGATCCAGCCGCTGATGACCTGCCGGGCGCACGTCAAACCGGGTTGAGCCCGGCAGGACGCCCCGTCACCTGAACTCGGCGAGACCCGTCAGCAACACCCGCCCATCGTCCGAATGCAGCGCCAGGCGAACGCCCGCGCCATCGCGGTCATGCGCCAGGGTCATCGGCTGTCCGGGGAAGGCCTGGCCCGTGAAGCGGGCCGCCAGGCGGGTCAGCCGCCGCGTGTCGCCGTCCGCATGAAGCCGCGCCGCCTGCAGGCCTGCGAGGGCCCAGAGCGCGGTTCCGTGGATGATGATGTCCGGCAGGCCCGCGGCCAGCGCCACCTGTCGCTCGGTATGGATCGGGTTCCAGATCTCGGCGCATTCCGAATAGATGTGCGGCAGGCCCGCGCTGGTCGGGATCGGGACCGTCGGCGCGTCTCCGGCCGGCGCCTGATAGGCCGGCGAGGGCACGTCCGGCGCCTCCTTCCCGGTCAGGGTCACGTCGCGATAGACGGTGGTCGACAGGGTTTCGACCACCAGCTCACCGGTCCTGGCGTCGCGGGTGTCGAAGCGGATCGCGGTCACCACGCCGGCCCGGCTGGCTCGCGCGCCGAGCAGGGTGGCCGACACCGCCAGCAAGTCGCCGGCGCGGATCGGCCGGTAGAAGCGGCTGTCCTGGCCGGCATGGACGGCCCGGCGGCCTTCGGCGGCCGTCAGGGTCTGGTCCGGATGCTCGCGCGCCAGGAGCACCAGCACCCATTCGGGCGACACCACCTGCATCGGCAGGGCGTGCAGACCGCC